>NZ_JAVRKK010000023.1:0-25978 GCF_031962545.1 Candidatus Igneacidithiobacillus taiwanensis | reverse complement strand
GGAACCACCCCTTCCCATCCCGAACAGGACCGTGAAACGCTGCAGCGCCTATGATAGTGGGGGGACTCCCCCCGCGAAAGTCGGTCACCGCCAGACTCCTATCCAATCAACCCCAGCCATGAGCGCTGGGGTTGTCTTTTTCTGCAGTGCTGCGTACAATCGCGCAAAAAGTGGGCCGAGTGCCCACTTTTTGTTTCTGAAAGGTTGCTCGTCTTGGAAAATCGACTGTTAGAAGGGATCGAAACACAGGTAGGCGCGGTAGGCTGCGAGTTGGTAGATGCGCGCATGCTGCGCTCTGGTCGCCAGGTGACTCTGCAGGTGTTCATCGACAAGGAGGGTGGCGTCAACATTGACGACTGCGTTGCCGCTAGCCGTCAACTCAGTGTTTGGCTGGACGTCGAGAACCCCATTCAGGGAGCGTACCGCTTGGAGGTTTCGAGTCCGGGGCTGGATCGACCCCTGGTTCGTCCTGCGGATTATCAGCGTTTTCTGGGCGCAGAGGTGGATTTGGAGCTGCATGCCATGGTCGAAGGTCGCAAGCGTTGGCGTGGAACTTTGCACAGTGCCGATGCGGAGTCGGCTACTTTGGCAACTGAACTCGGAGAGAGGCGGTTTTTTTTTAGTACCATTCGGCGAGCCAAACTGGTGCCGCAGTGGTGAGGGTCTTGCTTGAGGGAATGATGGGATGAGTCGAGAACTTCTATATCTTGCCGATGCTGTCGCACACGAAAAGGAAGTAGACCGGGAAGTGATCTTTCAGGCCCTAGAGGCGTCCTTGGTCTCCGCTTCCAAGAAAAAGTACGGCCAGGATTGGGATATCAGCGTCGAACTCGATCGCAAGACTGGAGAATATCTCACCAAGCGCTGGTGGACGGTGATCCCCGATGACGAAGAAAAAGAGATTCCCGATCAACAGTTACATTTGAGCGAGGCCCTTGCCAAGGATCCTACGGCGGCGATTGGTCAAAAGATATGTGAGGAGTTGCAGGCAGTAGAGTTTGGCCGAATTGCTGCACAGAGTGCCAAGCAGGTGATTTTTCAGCGGGTGCGAGACGCTGAGCGGGATCGGATCGTTGCCGATTTCGCGTTCCGCCAGGGAGAGATCATCAGTGGCGTCGTCAAGCGTATGGATAAGGGGAACGCCATTGTCGATATGGGCCGCGCCGAAGCGGTGTTACCCCGCGAGGAGATGATTCCGCGCGAGGCGATACGTTCAGGCGATCGTGTTCGTGCTTATCTGAAAGAGGTGCGTCGGGTCCAGAAGGGCCCACAACTCTTTCTGTCGCGTACCGCACCGGAGTTGCTGCTCAAACTATTTGCCCAAGAGGTTCCAGAGATTGCCAACGGTATGATCGAGCTCATGGGTGCTGCTCGCGATCCTGGGTTACGCGCGAAAATGGCTGTGCGCTCTAATGAGCCGCGGGTCGATCCGGTTGGGGCCTGCGTGGGGATGCGCGGCAATCGCGTGCAAACCGTCGTCAACGAGCTGCGCGGTGAGCGTGTGGACATTATCGTTTGGTCGGCGGACCCTGCCACCTACGTGATCAATGCCCTTTCACCCGCAGAGGTCTCGAGCATCATCGTCGATGAAAATACGCACAGTATGGACGTTGTCGTTGACGAAGATCAGCTGTCTTTGGCCATTGGCCGCGGTGGACAGAATGTTCGCCTAGCCAGTCAACTCACGGGCTGGACCATAAACATCCTTACCCAGGAGGAAGCTCGCCAGAAGCGGGAGGAGGAGGATGCGCGTTTCCAGCAGGAATTTATTCAGGAGTTGGGAATCGACGCCGACTTGGCTCTTCTTTTGGTCCATGAGGGCTTCACTTCGTTGGAAGAGGTGGCCTATGTACCGGTCGCCGAAATGTTGGAAATCGAAGGGTTGAATGAAGACTTGGTGACGGAGCTGCGGCGTCGGGCTCGTGATCGACTATTGAGCAAGGCGATTGCCCAAGAGGAGCAGGTGCACCTGAGCGAGCCAGCGGAAGATTTGCTGCAGTTGCCGGGGATGGATGAGGCCTTGGCGCACCAGTTGGCGGCAAAGGGCATCGTGACTGCAGAAGAGTTGGCGGATTTGGCTATTGATGAATTGGAGGAAATGGTGACGATCGATGCCGATCGTGCCAAGTCCCTGATCATGGCAGCGCGTGCGCCTTGGTTTTCGTGACGGATAGTCGGACAGGGCCAAGGTTGGTACGGCGGCGAGTGGAGGGATAACGGAGTATGACGGTTACAGTTGCGGGTTTTGCCAAAGAACTGCATTTGACGAATGAACGCTTGTTAGAGCAGTTTCAGGCGGCAGGCATTGCCAAACGGACAGCGCAAGATACGGTAACGGAAGAGGACAAGCAGAAGCTGCTTGGTTTTTTGCGGGGTTCGTTGGATAAGGCTACGCCGCAACGGATTACTCTCAATCGTACCAGTACCAGCGAGATCAAGCAGAATGTTGGTGCCGGCAAATCGCGTACGGTGCAGGTCGAGGTGCGACGCAAGCGCACCTACGTGAAGCGCGAGGCACTGCAGCCTGAGGCTGCCAGTGAGGAACCGAGCGTTGAGACATCGAAAGCAGCGGAAGTGCCAGCGGACGAGGCTCCTACTGTTGCCGAAGTGTCTACAACCGCGGTAGATGCATTGCCAGAGAGTCAAACTCCCGTAGAGAGCAGCGCCGCGCAGACCAGTGAGGAGCCGGTCCAGGCCTCCGTCGCGGATTCCGAGAAGATCGATGTGAGTGAAGCGGCAGTGCTCGAACCCGCACATCCTGAGGAGCGTGCCGACACGCCCGCCGATCGCCGGCGTTCTGGCGGGGAAAAAAGCCTGGCGGCGCCGCGTGTTACACCCGGTAGCGTCGCGCGTCCCGCAGCACCGGTGCCGGCAAGTGCGGCGCCGGCTGGAAAAAAGAAGGCGGCGCCCGGGCGTCGGGATGAGGAGGATTGGCGTGGTCGGCGCTCTGGCCGCAAAGCGGAGCGTGGCAGCGAGAATGTTGTCCTTCGCCGTCGGCGTAATGAAAAAAAGGTGAGCACTCCCGCGGGCGGAGAATTCAGTGCTGCGCCGGTGATTCGCGAGGTAGCGATTCCGGAAACGATAACGGTTGCCGAGTTGGCAAGCCGTATGGCGGTAAAATCCAGCGAGCTGGTCAAGGCAATGTTTAAAATGGGGGTGGTGGCTACGATCAATCAAGTGATCGACCAAGACACCGCCGCGATCGTCGTCGAGGAAATGGGTCATAAGGTGAAGATGGTCACGGTCGCCAGCCCCGAAGCCTTCCTGGAGGAGGATGCCTCCCCGGAAGCCGCAATCATGGCGCGACGTCCGCCCGTGGTCACGGTAATGGGACATGTCGATCATGGTAAGACATCACTACTGGACCGCATTCGCTCCACACAGGTGGCGAGCGGCGAGGCCGGCGGTATTACCCAGCACATTGGCGCGTACCATGTGGAGACCCCCAAAGGGGTAATCACCTTCCTCGATACACCTGGTCACGAAGCATTTACGGCCATGCGCGCGCGGGGGGCGCAGGCGACCGACATCGTCGTCCTCGTGGTGGCTGCCGACGATGGGGTGATGCCGCAGACTATCGAAGCCATCCATCACGCCAAAGCGGCCAACGTGCCGATCGTGGTGGCGGTGAACAAGATCGACAAACCCGGTGTGGACTTTGATCGCATCCGTCAAGAGTTGGCGCAGCATGAGGTACTCCCGGAGGAGTGGGGTGGCGACACCCAGTTTGTGCATGTCTCGGCAAAGACCGGTTTGCATATCGATGACCTCCTCGATGCCATCCTGCTGCAGGCGGAGATGCTCGATCTCGAAGTGCAGGTCAATGGCCCGGCCAAGGGGCTGGTGATCGAGTCGCGTTTGGATCGGGGCCGCGGTGCCGTGGCCACCGTTCTCGTTCGCCAGGGAACGTTGCGCGCCGGCGATACGGTACTGGCGGGCGCCCAGTATGGCCGTGTGCGGGCCTTGGTGGATGATACGGGTGCGCAGGTCGAGGAGGTTGGCCCGGGGTTGCCTGCAGAGATCCTCGGTTTGAGTGACGTGCCCCAGGCGGGGGATGAGGTCTTGGTGATGGCGGATGAGCGTAAGGCTCGAGAGGTTGCTTTGTTCCGCCAAGGAAAGTTTCGTGATGTGCGTTTGGCCAAGAGCGCGAAGGGTAGTTTGGAAAGTCTCTTTGAGGCGGCCAGCGAGGGCGAGGTGCAGCAGCTGTACTTGCTCATCAAGACCGATGTGCAGGGTTCTGCGGAGGCGCTGCGCAGCACGCTCGAGGGTCTCAGCACCAATGACGTGCGGGTGCGGGTCATCCACTCTGGCGTTGGCGGTATTACCGAGTCCGATGTCAACCTGGCGGTGGCCTCTCGTGCCGTCATCATCGGTTTCAATGTCCGCGCGGAGGCGCAGGCACGACGGTTGATTGAACAAAGTGGGATCGACGTGCGCTATCACAGCGTCATTTACGATGCCGTAGACGAAGTGAAAGCTGCCATGACCGGTATGTTGGCGCCGGAGATCCGAGAACAGATCCTTGGCCATGCGCAGGTCCGCGAAACCTTCCGCGTGCCACGAGTGGGCACGATTGCTGGCTGCATGGTCACTGATGGTGTCGTGCGACGCAACGCCAAGGTACGGATAATTCGGCAAGAAGTGGTGATCCACACCGGCGAATTGGACTCCCTGCGTCGTTTCAAGGACGATGCCCGCGAGGTTCGCGAGGGTTTTGAGTGCGGCATCGGCGTGCGTAACTTCAACGACATCAAGGTCGGTGATGTAATCGAGGCCTTCGAGACGTTCGAAGTCGCACGGACTTTGTAAGGCGTCGAGTTCATGCACGTGGCACAGCAACGTAGTTATCCCCGCAGTGAGCGGATTGCGCATCTCTTGCAAAGCGAGATCGCCGGTCTGTTGCCGCACTTGCACGGACTGACGGGAGTCGGATTGCTGCCAAGTATCACCGAGGTGCGCTTGGCTGCGGATTTGCGTCAAGCCACCATCTTGTTTTCCCTGATGGATGGTCCCGAACGGGCGGCACTCGTGCAGGCACGGCTGCAAGACGTGGCGGGGGAAATCCGGCAGATTCTCGGTAAGCGCCTGCATCTGCGGCGCATCCCACCGCTGCAGTTTGCCTATGACCCGCGCTTTGACCACGATGCAGAGATGTCGGCTCTACTTGCTCAGCTTCCGCCAGCGCCCGAGGAGGGGGAAGGATGAGCCGTTGCAGCGATGGGATCTTGTTGCTCGATAAACCCATGGGTATCAGTTCCAATGCCGCTTTGCAGCGGGCCAAGCGTATCCTCGGTGTGCGCAAGGCCGGGCACAGCGGTACCCTCGACCCCTTCGCCACGGGTCTGCTGATTCTGCTCTTTGGCCAGGCGACCAAGGTTGCCGACTACTTGCTCAATTCCGACAAATGGTATCGCTGTACCTTGCGCCTAGGGCAGGAGACCAACACCGGTGACCGAGAGGGAGAAGTGACCTTCCAGGCTCGTCCCGATTTCGACCAAGGGCAGCTCGACGCGGCTCTCGCTCGACTCCGTGGACGTATTGCCCAGATCCCGCCCATGTATTCGGCGATCAAGCGCGATGGACAGCCCTTGTATCGTTTGGCACGTAAAGGAGTGGAGGTACCGCGCGAGGCGCGCATGGTCGAAATCTATGCCTTGGAGCCCTTGTCTTGGCAGAATGACGAGTTGGTGCTCGATATCCATTGTTCCAAAGGCACGTATGTGCGCAGCTTGGCGCAGGATCTGGGACGCATGCTCGGTTGCGGCGCGCATATTGCCGAACTACGCCGTATGCGGTCGGGCAGTTTTTGCCTCGACGCGGCTTATACCCTCGACGAATTGAGTGCGGCGGTGGCAGAAGAACGCTGTCCTTTGCAGGCGATGGACTTGGCATTGCAGGATTTGCCGGCGGTGACGTTGACCGAAAATACCGCGCATTATGTTCGGCAAGGACAGGGGGTGGTGATTGCCCATGCACCACCGCCGGGACGAATTCGCCTATATGGTCCTCAGGCGCAGTTTCTGGGGTTGGGTGAAGTGATGGAGGATGGCAAGGTAGCGCCGCGCCGTCTGATGGGCGTAAACTAGCGATATTTTCTCAATGGATTGCGTAGGAGAAGTAAAGAGATGTCCCTGACTCGTGAAATCAAATCCGACGTGGTGAAGGCCTATGCCACGCATCCCGGCGACACCGGCTCGCCGGAAGTGCAGGTTGCTCTGTTGACCACTCGTATTGAAGGCCTTTCTGAGCACTTCAAGGTCCACCATCATGACCACCATTCTCGCCAGGGCCTGCTGAAGATGGTCGGGCAGCGGCGCAAGCTTCTGGATTACCTCAAGAAGAGTGATTTTGAGCGCTATCGCTCCCTGATCGAGCGCCTGGGCCTGCGGAAGTAATCCATCATCGTCGAGGAGAAGTCTCTTGAACATCGTGCGCAAAGAAGTAGAGTTTGGGGGCCACAAATTGGTCCTGGAAACGGGACGGATGGCTCGCCAAGCGGACGGCGCGGTGTTGGTCAGTAGTGGAGATTGTGTTGTACTGGTGACTGCCGTCGGGCGGCGGGACCTGAAACCCGGACAAGACTTTTTCCCGCTGACGGTGAACTATCAAGAGAAGACCTATGCGGCAGGCAGGATTCCCGGCGGCTTTTTCAAGCGCGAAGGGCGTCCCTCCGAGAAAGAGACTCTCACCTCACGTCTCATCGACCGTCCCATTCGTCCGCTTTTCCCCAAAGGTTTCATGCACGAGGTGCAGGTGATTGCCACCGTGCTCTCGGTAGACGGCGAGCAAGACCCAGATATCCTGGCCATGATTGGCACTTCGGCGGCCCTCGCCATCTCCGGTATTCCATTTGATGGTCCAATCGGCGCGGCGCGGGTGGGGTACCGAAATGGTGAGTATCTTCTCAACCCCAGCTATGCGTTGCTACAAGAGTCGGAGCTAGACTTGGTGGTGGCGGGAACGGAGTCTGCCGTGTTGATGGTGGAGTCCGAGGCCAAGGGGCTCAGTGAAGAGATCATGCTGGAAGCGGTAATGTTTGGGCATCGGAGTTTCCAGCCGGTGATCGCAACCATTACCGAACTCGCAAGGGAAGCCGGCAAGGCCCGCTGGGATTGGGTCGCGCCAGCGCACGATGCGGCGTTGCAGGCGATGGTGCGCGAGCACGCCGAGCCCCTCCTGCGGGAGGCTTACGCCCTGGTGGAAAAGCAGGCGCGTAGCAAGCGCTTGGAAGAGATTCGCGCGGAGCTGCTCGCCAAGCTGGCGGAGGGCGATGCGACCCGCGCCGATGCCGTCCATCGGGAAATCAAGTCCATCGAGACGGCAATCGTGCGTGGGCGCGTGTTGGATGGCGCGCCGCGCATCGATGGTCGGGATCGTTTCACCGTGCGTCCGATCAGTATCGAAGTGGGTGTGCTGCCGCGCACCCACGGTTCTGCGCTCTTTACCCGGGGAGAGACCCAGGCTCTGGTCACGACGACCTTGGGCACCAAAAGCGACGAGCAGATTATCGATGCGCTCCATGGCGAAACCCGAGATCGCTTCCTGTTGCACTACAACTTCCCGCCCTTTTCCACCGGTGAGACCGGCGTGGTTGGCTCCCCCAAGCGCCGGGAGATTGGGCACGGACGCTTGGCCAAGCGTGCCATTGCCGCAGTGCTGCCGCCGGAGTCGGAGTTTCCCTACAGTTTGCGCGTGGTTTCCGAAATCCTCGAGTCTAACGGTTCGTCGAGTATGGCGACGGTTTGCGGTGCTTCTTTGGCTCTCATGGATGCCGGCGTGCCGTTGCGCGCACCGGTGGCGGGTGTTGCCATGGGCCTCATCAAGGAGGGCGAGCGCTTCGCGGTCCTCACCGACATCCTCGGCGATGAAGATCATCTCGGCGATATGGATTTCAAGGTTGCCGGCACGGAAAGTGGCGTGACCGCGCTACAGATGGATATCAAGATCCAGGGCATTACCCGTGAGATCATGGCCCAGGCCCTGGAGCAGGCGAAGGCTGGGCGTTTGCATATCCTCGCTTTGATGCACGAAGTACTGGTCGAAGCGCGCAAGACACTGTCGCAGCATGCTCCACGGATCATCACCATTCGCATCAATCCGGATCGTATCCGCGATGTCATTGGGCCGGGCGGCAAGATCATTCGCGCTCTTACGGAAGAGACCGGCGCCACGGTGGATATCCAGGATGATGGCACGGTGACCATCGCTTCGGTGGATGGTGCCTCCGGCGAGGCAGCGAAGCGTCGTATTGAGCTACTCACGGCAGACGTAGAAGTGGGTGTGATCTACGATGGCAAGGTGGCCAAGATCATGGATTTTGGCGCCTTTGTGACCATTCTACCGGGCCGCGACGGGCTCTTGCACATTTCTCAGATCAGCGCTGAGCGCGTCAACGACGTGCACGATTACCTCAAGGAGGGGCAGACCGTTCGTGTCAAGGTCCTTGAGGTCGACCGACAGGGTAAGATCAAGCTCAGTATGAAGGACATTCCGCAATCCTGAGCTTGCTTTTCCTGCCGCCTATCCCTTGGCCGCCAGCTGCTGTTGCGAGGGGCCGGGAATGAATGACTCCATCTCCCTGCAGCAACTTGCCAACGGCGTCCGCATTCTTGGCGAGCGTGTGCCCGGTCGTCGGCAAGTCGCCCTTGCGGTTACCGCCCTGCGCGGTAGTCGTCATCAAAAGCCCCATGAAAATGGCTTTGCCCACTTGCTCGAGCACATGCTCTTCAAGGGCGCGGGCGAATATGGCGCCGCCGAGATCAACCGCTTGGGAGAGGCGCTGGGTGGTACCCTCAACGCCTTTACCGATCGCGAATCCATCACCCTGCACCTAACAGTGCTCGAAGAAGACTTGGCCCAGGGCCTCGATCTCCTCGCCGATCTACTGCTCCGTCCGCGCCTCCAGACGAGTGATCTTGCCCTGGAGCGGGCAGTGGTGGCGCAGGAAATCGCCATGGCTGCCGAGGATCTCGAGGATCACCTCCATGAGCGAGTGGCAGCAGCTTTTTGGGGCGATCATGCCTTGGGTTGGCCGGTGCTCGGCAAGGCATCGATAGTGCGCCGTGCAAGCGCTGCCCGACTGCGCGCCTTTCATGGCGCTTACCTTGCCACGGCCCCCATCCTGGTGGCAGCCGTGGGTGCGGTGGATGGCGAAACACTGCTGCGGCAGGTAGAGAAGCGTTTTGGCGAGCTCGCGCCGCGCGCCACGCCGCCGCGGGATAGGACGCCATCACCACAGCTTGGGATACAACGGCAACAACGCAATGCGCAGGCGCGCCAGGCGCACTTGCTATGGATGGCAGCGGCCTCGGCTTTTGGGGCAGGAGATCACCTAGCGGAGCTCTTTGCCAACCACATTCTCGGCGCGGGAATGGCCTCGCGTTTGTTTCAGGAGCTGCGGGAGCGCCGCGGTTTGGCCTACCAGACCTATTCGCAGTTGGAGGCGCTCAGTGATACGGGAGAATGGAGTCTGTATGCCGCGGTGCCCCGGCGCAAACATCGCGAGGCCGGCCGCGCCATTGCCGAAATTCTGAGTGATTTGGCGGCAGTGGGGCCGACGGCAGAGGAAATGCGCTGGAGTCGGGAGGGGCTGCGCAAGCAGTGGCTCTTGGGCCAGGAAGATTTGGAAACTCGTCTGGCTCGCCGCCTGCGTCAGGTCGCCCAGGGCGGCGCCCTGCGCAGCGATGCGGAGATGCTCGAACAGTTACGTTCCATCTCGGCCGCAGATGTGCAAAGGATCTATGCGCGCTCTTGGCAGCAACGGCTCGAGTGGATACTGCTCCCGGCCTGATGCGGGTGCGTGGCTATGGAAAATGATCCTTCCACTGCCGCAGGGCGGCAAAAACCGCCGTTGGCGAGCGATCAGTAGCGCCATGCTCGCAAGCGGCGGCGATGACGCTTTCTTGCTGACAGCGTAAAAACGGGTTGCTCGCGAGTTCTTCCCCTAAGTGGCTGGGTAAACTGGGCTGCCCGGCGCGGCGCAGGCCATCGACTTTTTGCTGGCGCTCGGTGACGGCTGGGTTGTGCGGCTCGACGGCGGCGGCAAAGCGCAGATTGCTTTGGGTATACTCGTGGGCACAGCAGACCCGCGTTTCTTTCGGTAAGCTGGCCAGTTTTTGCAAACTGGCAAACATCATTGCCGGATTGCCTTCAAAGATGCGGCCACAGCCGGCGGCAAAGAGCGTATCGCCGCAGAAGAGCAAATCTTCCCAGTAGAAGGCGATATGATCCAGGGTATGGCCAGGAATCTCGAGTACCTCCAGCCGTATGCCATCAATTGCGACACTACCCTCGGTCAAGGCGTGGGTGAGGCATGGGATTCGCGTTCCATGGCCGTACACGGGTATGCCGTAGCGCGCCTGTAGGGTCGCGACACCACCGACATGATCACCATGGTGGTGGGTACAGAGAATGGCGCTCGGCTGTAGTTGCTTGTCTTCAAGGTAGGACAGTACGGGAGCGGCATCGCCGGGGTCGACGATCCAGAGACCGCGCTGGGTATCGACAAGGTAAATATAGTTGTCGGTAAATGCTGGAATGAGGGTGAGCATATGGGCTACCGCTCCAAGTCAGGGTACCATGGGCCTATGATCAGAGCACAAGCCGTTCCTCATGCCTAGGGGGGTCCCGCGTTCTTCCCTGCGCCAGCGGCGGGCGGCACAGTGGTGGCTCGGCCGCAGTGGTCGTTTATTACTCGAGCGGGCAGCATCCATTCTGCCGCCGTGGATCGAGCGCCTGCCCGCCGATACGGTTCTGCAATTGGGCCAACCAGTGTTTTGGAGCCCTCCTCCTCTGCAGAAAGATTGGATTCTCCTCAATGACGGCTATGTTTGTTCGGCGGAGGGATACCTGCAGGTCTATGGTCGCTGCGATGCCTTGCCTTTTGCTCCAATGCGTTTCGATTTGGTGATTGTGCCTTTTTGTTTGACGCGCATGCCGGATGCCCGGCAAATTCTTGAGGAGTGCTGGCGGGTGCTTCGACCCGAAGGGCATATCTTGATCATGGACTTCAATCCCAGCGGTAGTTTGGGGATGTTGCGGCGCTGGCACCTGTGGCGCCGCGATCGCAACTGGCCTTGGCGCCAACCCTTCCTCCCTTTGCCCCAACTGCGTCGGTACCTGGAAGAGCTCGGTTTTTGCCTGCGCCAAGGGCGCTACTTTCAGTATACCTTTCCAGGTTTGGGGCGCAGTGCGCAGTGGATGGAGCTGGTTGGCGATCGTTGGTGGCCGGCTGGGGCAAACGCCTACATTTTGCTCGCGCAAAAACGCGAGAGTGCGCCAACCATGGTTGGCATGATTCCGCGGAAAAAACAGAAATTTGTGCCCAAGCTGAGTACCGCGCCGGCCGGGATGCGTTTCGTCCAGGCCGAGAAGGATGGGGGCGGTGGATGAATGAGGCGGTAGTACGTTTGATCACCGATGGTGCCTGCCGAGGTAACCCCGGACCCGGTGCCTGGGGCGCGTGGCTGCGCCTGGGCGCGCGCGAGCGCGTACTCTGGGGCTACGCGCCGCAAACCACCAACAATCGCATGGAGTTAGGGGCCGCGTTGCATGGACTTTTGGCACTCAAACGGCCAAGTGCCGTATTGCTACGCTCGGACTCCCAGTATCTCATCAAGGGGATGACCGAATGGCTGCCGGGCTGGCAGCGACGCGGATGGCGCGCAGCTGGCGGTAGCACGGTGAAAAATGTCGATTTGTGGCAACGCTTGCAGCACCTGGCGGCATTGCATCGCATCGAGTGGGAATGGGTGCGTGGCCACGCGGGTGATGCAGAGAATGAGGCTGTCGATGCGCTGATCAATCGCGTTCTGGACCATCACGCCGGGGTGCCGCAGGAAGTAGAGGGAGAAGGTTGGTTATGAGACAGATCGTATTAGATACCGAGACCACGGGCCTCGATCCGGCGCAGGGGCATCGCATCATCGAAATCGGTGCAGTGGAGATCGTCGACCGACGATGTACGGGAAACAATTTTCACGTGTATCTCAACCCTGAGCGCCCTTGTGATCCCGAGGCAGTGCGCGTCCATGGTCTGACGGACGATTTTCTGGCCGATAAGCCCCTCTTTGCCGAGCAGGTAGAGGCATTTCTTGCCTACCTTGGTGATGCGGAGTTGATCATCCACAATGCGCCGTTTGATCTGGGTTTTCTGAAGGCGGAATTGCAGCGCCTGGGGCGCCCAGCCCTGCAAAATCCTGTCTTCGACTCATTGACCGAGGCGCGGCGACGCTTTCCCGGGCAAAAAAACGATCTCAATACCTTGTGCCGGCGTTTTTTTGTAGACAACAGCCAGCGTAGCCTGCACGGCGCACTCCTTGACTGCGAGCTACTAGCGGAAGTGTATTTGGCCATGACCGGTGGGCAGGTGGACATCGGACTGCAAGAAAATAGCCCGACGAGCGTTGCAGAGCAGCGTTCAGCTCCGCGCCCGACGCTACGACCGCAGGGGAAGTTGCGGGTGATCACCGCCTCGGCGGAAGAGGAAGCCGCCCATGCGGCGTATCTGGCGGAGATGGGCAACGCCCTATGGCCGCAGTGACGCTTCAGTCCTGCCGGCTTTTGCGCTCGATGAGCTCGATGCGGTAGCCGTCGGGATCCTCGATAAAGGCGATAACCGTGCTGCCGTGTTTCATTGGACCCGCTTCGCGCACCACTTTGCCGCCTTGGGCGCGAATTTCGGCGCAGGTGGCAGCGGCGTCTTCGACCTCGATGGCAATGTGACCAAAAGCAGTGCCGAGCTCATATTCATGCTCGCCCCAGTTGTAGGTGAGCTCGATGACGGCGCCGCGGTCCTCTTCCTCAAAACCGACGAAAGCCAGGGTAAATTTGCCCTCGGGGTAGTCTTTGCGCCGCAGCACGCGCATACCCAAAATTTCGGTATAGAAGGCCAGGGAGCGCTCGAGGTCGCGCACCCGGAGCATGGTGTGGAGGATTCGCATGGGCACTCCTAGCCTTGTAGGCGTTTCTCGATACGCAGGCGCAGAGCGTTGAGCTTGATGAAGCCCTCGGCATCGGCCTGCCGGTAGGCGCCAGCATCGTCCTCGAAGGTGGCGATGCGCGGATCGAACAGGCTCTGCTCCGATTTACGACCCACCACGGTGCAGGAGCCCTTGTAGAGCTTGAGACGAACGATGCCGTTGACCAGACGCTGGGTTTGGTCGATGAGGGCCTGTAGGGCGCGCCGCTCAGGGCTCCACCAATAACCGTTGTAGATGATGCTGGCATAGCGGGGCATGAGCTCATCCTTGAGATGCGCTGCCTCGCGGTCGAGGGTGATGGACTCGATGGCGCGGTGGGCGCGTAGCAGGATGGTACCGCCGGGGGTCTCGTAGCAGCCGCGAGATTTCATCCCTACATAGCGGTTTTCGACGATGTCGAGGCGGCCGACGCCATGGGCGCCGCCGATGGTGTTGAGATGCGCCAGCAGCGCCGCCGGCTGCAGGGCCTCGCCGTCAACGGCAATCGGATCGCCATGGACAAATTGGATTTCGATGTAGCGAGGCTGGTCTGGGGCCTTTTCCGGCGCCGTCGTCCAGCGCCACATGGATTCCTCGGCCTCGGCCCAAGGGTCTTCGAGGATCCCGCCCTCATAAGAGATATGGAGCAGGTTGGCATCCATGGAGTAAGGCGATTTCTGGCCATGCCGTTCAATCGGGATGCCATGCTTTTCGGCATATTGCAGGAGCTTTTCCCGGGAGTTCAGGTCCCATTCCCGCCAGGGGGCAATCACCCGAATCTTGGGGTCGAGGGCGTAGGCGCCGAGCTCGAAGCGCACCTGGTCGTTTCCCTTGCCGGTGGCGCCATGGGCAACGGCGTCGGCCCCGACTTCGGCGGCAATCTCGACCATGCGCTTGGCGATCAGCGGCCGCGCAATGGAGGTGCCGAGCAAATACTCGCCTTCGTACAGAGTGTTGGCGCGGAACATGGGAAAGACATAGTCGCGCACAAATTCCTGGCGCAGGTCATCGATAAAGATTTCCTTGGCCCCGAGCTGTGCCGCCTTGCGCCGCGCTGGCTCGAGCTCCTCGCCTTGGCCGATGTCGGCAGTGAAGGTGACGACGTCACATTGATACTGGTCTTGCAGCCACTTGAGGATGACCGAAGTATCGAGACCGCCGGAGTAGGCGAGTACTACTTTCTTTACCATGTTCAGACTCCTGATTTGGCCACGGGCCCAAAGCCCGCAAGGAATTCCAGCACGGCCTTTTGCGCGTGCAGTCGATTTTCTGCCTCTTCCCAGACGAGGGAATGGGGGCCGTCGATGACCTCGGCACTGACTTCCTCGCCGCGATGCGCGGGCAGACAGTGCATGAATACTGCCCCGGGTTTCGCCTGTGCCATCAGGGCCGCGTTTACCTGGAAAGGGGCAAAGCGCGCAAGACGCTCGGCACTTTCTGCTTCTTGCCCCATGCTCGTCCAGACGTCGGTGACCACCAGATCGGCATTCTGCACCGCCGCTTGGGCGTTGCTGAAGACTCTTGTACGCGCGCCGAGTTCCGCCTGTACCGCGGCACTAGGTTGGAAGCCCTCCGGCGCTCCGATCTGCAACTGAAAGTCGAGGAGCTGGGCGGCTTCCATCCACGAACGGGCCATATTGTTGGCGCCGTCGCCAATGAACGCCACCGTTCGACCGGTAACGCTACCCCAGAGTTCCTGGGCGGTGAGTAGGTCGGCCAGGAGCTGGCAGGGGTGATGGTCATCGGACAGACCGTTGATGACCGGCACCCGGCTGGCGCGGGCAAAGGCCTCGAGCCCAGCGTGGGAAAAGGTGCGGATCATGATGAGGTCGACCATGCGCGAGAGTACCCGGGCGGTATCTTCGATACTTTCGCCGCGCCCCAGTTGGGTGTCGCGCGGCGAAAGGAAGAGAGCATGACCGCCTAGCTGTGCCATACCGGTCTCAAAGGAAACCCGGGTGCGGGTGGAGGACTTTTCAAAGACCATTGCCAAGGTACGCTGGGCTAGAGGCGTGTAGGACTCCCCAGCGCGCTGCATGCGCTTGAGTTCCGCCGCGCGATGTAAGAGGGCCTCGAGTTCCCGGCGGCTGAAATCTTGCAGGCGCAAGAAGTGGCGGGGCGCCTTCATGGCTGCTCCTCCAGCAGGGCGCTGAGTTTTGCGGCAAGCAGCCGCACTTCCTCGGGACCGTAGATGAGCGGCGGCAGCAGACGGATGACGCGCTCGGCCGTGACGTTGATCAACAGGCCTTGGGCCAGGGCCCGCTCGACTAGTTTATGTGGCGCTTCCCGGAGAACGACACCGACCATGAGGCCTCTTCCGCGAATTTCCTCGACTTGGGGGTGCTTGCCCAGGGATTGCTGCAGCAGGGCATGCAGCTCCGCTCCCATCTTTTCGGCATGGGCCGGTATGTTTTCCCGCTCCATGGTCTCGAGGACGGCTAAAGCGGCAGCACAGACCAGCGGGCCGCCGCCAAAAGTGGTGCCGTGCTTACCCGCAGAGAACAGCGCCGCTGCCGGCGCTCGCGCAAGAACCGCGCCAATGGGAACCCCATTGCCAAGCCCCTTGGCAAGGCTCAAGACATCGGGCAGACAGTCTTCCTGCTGATAGGCGAAAAAGGTACCGGTGCGTCCGATCCCGGTTTGCACTTCGTCGAGGAGGAGCAGGGCTTGGTGTTGGTCGCAGAGCTTACGTAAGCCCGGCAAGAAGCCTTCGGGGGCCGGGCGCACGCCGCCTTCGCCCTGGATGGGCTCCACCAGCACCGCGCAGACCGCCGGATCTGCGGCAAGGATGGCAGCAGCGCTGCCCAAATCGCCGTAGGGGGCGCGGACGAAGCCCGGCACCAAGGGCGCAAAGCCTTCTTGGATCTTGCGGTTGCCGGTGGCGGTAAGCGTTGCCAAGGTGCGCCCATGAAAGGACTGGGTAAAGACCAGGATCTTCGGCTCGGCAATGCCGCGGGCGTGACCATGCAGGCGCGCCAGCTTGATGGCTGCTTCGTTGGCCTCGGCACCGCTGTTGCAGAAGAACGCCGCGTCCAGCCCACTCAGGCGACAGAGCTGTTCGGCTAGCTTTTCTTGCAGAGGAACCTGGTACAGATTGGACGTGTGCAGGAGCGTGCCCGCTTGCTCTTGCAGGGCACGGGTTACCGCCGGATGGCTATGACCGAGGCCGCAAACGGCAATGCCGGCAAGGGCGTCGAGATAGCGCTTGCCGGACTCGTCGTAGAGCCAAGCTCCCTCCCCGCGCACGAAGGCGACAGGGAGGCGAGCATAGTTTTGCATGAGTGCCATCAGGAACCCACCTCATCCAAACCAAAAGCGGCGTGCAGCGCGCGCACGGCAAGCTCTAGGTATTTTTCTGCGATGACCACAGAAATCTTGATCTCGGAAGTAGAGATCATCTGGATGTTGATGTTTTCCTTGGCCAGGGTCTCGAACATACTGGCGGCAATGCCGGCATGGGAGCGCATGCCCACGCCGACTACCGACACTTTGACGATGCCGGTATCGCCGCGTACGTCGGCGGCACCGAGTTCCGCAGCCACCCCGCGCAAGATTTGCAGGGCACGATCGAAGTCATTGCGCTCGACGGTAAAGGTGAAGTCGGTTTTGCCGTCTTCCGAAACGTTCTGCAAGATGACGTCGACATTGATGTTGGCAGCCGAAACCGGGCCGAGGATGGCATGGGCGATGCCCGGGCGATCGGGTACCGCCACCACGGTGATCTTGGCTTCGTTGCGGGAAAAGGCGATGCCCGAAACGCGGGGAGCTTCCATATTGTTTTCCTCACTGGTGACGAGGGTGCCGGGGCCGTCCGTGAACGAAGACAATACCCGTACCGGCACGCGGTAATTCATGGCAAATTCTACCGATCGCGTTTGCAGCACCTTGGCGCCGAGGCTGGCCATTTCGAGCATCTCCTCGTAGGTGATGCGATCGAGGCGTCGCGCTCGGCTCTCTATGCGCGGATCGGTGGTATAGATGCCATCCACATCGGTGTAGATGGCGCATTCATCGGCCTGCAGGGCGGCAGCCAGGGCGACGGCGGTGGTGTCGGAGCCGCCGCGACCAAGGGTGGTAATGTCGCCGCTCGCGGTAACACCCTGGAAGCCTGCAACGATGACCACCTGCCCCGCCGCCAGGGCGCTGCGCAGGCGAGTACCGTCGATACGTTCGATGCGCGCCTTGTTGTGGGCGGTGTCGGTCTCGATGGGCACCTGCGCGCCAGTAAGGGAAACGGCCGATTGACCTTTGTGCTGCAAGGCCATGGCGAGCAAGGCAATGGTTACCTGTTCGCCGGTGCTGAGCAGGGCATCGAGCTCGCGCGGGTGCGGGTGTGGGTCGATTTCCTTGGCCAGCCTGAGGAGCCGATCGGTCTCGCCAGACATGGCCGAAACCACAACGACGACCTCGTGACCGGCCGCACGGCTGGCGATAACCCGATCTGCTACGGCCTGGATTCTTTCGATACTACCGACGGAGGTACCGCCAAATTTTTGAACGATGAGCGCCATGATGGTGAGGAATGCCGTCAAAGGGCAAATGATACTGGCAGATTTCGGCAGTGTATAGCGTCGCGCCTAGCGCGGCGCTGGCGTGTACCGCCAGAGACGGCAGTTTCCTGTGGGCGCGCAGAGCAGGAGCGTGGCACCCGTTGCTTGCCAGTCGCTGAGTACATAGCGGCGCGCCTGCAAATCAGGAATTTCCTCGTCGATGGGCAGGTGGGTATGGCCGTGGATGAGCGTCCGATAGGGGGCTAGAGCAGAGTGGAATACCCCGGTGCCGGTCAAGGCCGCCACAATTCCCGCAGGGCTTGCCTGGGTCATGGCAGTACTCTTTTTTTGTAGTTCTCGTTGGCTACGGCGGCGTAACTTCTTGCCCAGCGCCAACAGCGCTGAATAGGGCAGGGCGCGCAGCAGGGCGCGGACGAGCGGATTGCGAATCACCCGTCGAAAGCGCAGGTAGGCATGGTCATCCGTAACCAGGAGGTCACCATGGGTCAGGACGATGCCGCCGGGTAACAGGGTGGGGTCTGCGAGGGCTCGTAACGCGAAATTCTGTAGGGTGCGAGCGTCGAGAGCAAAGTCGCGATTGCCGGTCATTACCCAGACACGCATACCTTTACGCACCAGTCCTTGCAGAGCCCGCAAGACGGTTTGCTGGGGTTCCTCCTGTGCCTGGGCAGGATGCACCCAAAAATCGAAGAGGTCGCCGAGGATGCAGAGATCACTGACGCCAGCGGGAATCTCTTCGCAAAACTGCAAAAAAAGAGTGGTAAGCTCGGGCTTGTCTACCCCCAGGTGCAGATCGGAGATGCAGAGGAGATCGCCCTGGCGCGTGGCCAGGGCGGGCGGTGCCGGCTGCACGCTTTAGGCGACGCGCTCGGCCTTCTCGATGATTACTGCCTCCTTGGGTACGTCCTGGTGCATGCCGTGGTTACCGGTGGGCACCTTGGCGATGGCATCGACGACGTCCATGCCCGCGGTGACCTTGCCGAAGACGGCATAGCCCCATCCGCTGCCCGAAGCAGAGCGGAAGTTGAGAAAATCGTTATCGGTAAGATTGATGAAGAACTGCGCCGTTGCCGAGTGGGGATCATTGGTGCGCGCCATGGCGAGGGTACCACGCTCGTTCTTCAGGCCATTGTCGGCCTCATTCTTGATGGTGTTACCGGTAGGCTTTTGTTGCATCTTTTCGGTAAAGCCCCCGCCCTGGATCATGAAGCCGGGAATCACGCGATGGAAGATGGTGCCGTCAAAGAAGCCTTCATCCACATACTGCAGAAAGTTTGCAACGGTTTTTGGCGCCTTTTCTGCATCCAGCGCTATATGGATTTCTCCATGATTGGTATGTAGCACCACCTGTTCCATGATTCGCTCCTGACGAAAGAGAAATTTGCACCCTCAGAGTAGGCGGCGCAGGCGCCCTTGTCGAGCCTCTTGCAGCGCAGATGATGATTTCCTAATATTGCAACCAAGTTGCATAAAAAGAGGGAGCTCCATGAAGCGTCGAGTCTGGTCTCTGGGGTTGCTGTGCCTGTTTCTACCGCCCCTGGCCCCTGGCGAAGATTTGGGTGCCGTGCGCACGGAGGCCGATAGTCAGGATCGGGAGTTGTTTGGCAGCCATGCGGCGGCTCGTGCTAGCACCGCTTATCATCTCGATCAGGCGCAGATTGCCCGTTTGGCGGGGCCTGGTGGCGCGAATGGCGAGGCGGCGTTGGCCTTTCTGCCCGGGGTTTCCTACAACGCGCCCGACGCCCTCGGCTTGGCAAATATTCAGAGTCCCAACAAGGGCCTGCGGGTACGTGGCGAAACGGCGCAGCACGGTGCTGGCGACCTCCTCGAGGGGATTCCCCTGATTGCCGGGGTGCCGGGGCCCGGACAGTGGTTGGTGGATCAGGGCGATATCCGGGGCGAGACGCTCTATGCCGGAGCGGTGCCGCCCTCGCTCCTTGCCCCCGGCAGCTTGGCCGGGGTAGTCGATAGTCGCCTGCGGTGGCCTACGGGAAAGCAGGGCATCAGTCTGGAGCAGAGTGTCGGCAGCAAGGGGTTTACCCGCAGTTTTCTGCGTTACGACAGTCCCCGACTCCCTGGGGATTCGACGCTATTCCTTTCTGGCTCCTTTACGCGTGCCGGTCTGTGGCGTGGCTGGGGTGCGAGCCCACAAGGGCGCACGAATGTGGCATTGGGTTGGCAGCAGCCCTATGCTGATGGCGTCGTTCGCCTCTTTTACGTGCATGACGACTACCGGGCCGACAACTATCAGCCACTGACCTTTGCCCAGAGTCAGGATCTCGACCGTTTTGCGCGGTTGGCCTATGCCGCTGATCCCAGCAGCAACCCAGCGCTGCCGCAGGCGGCCTTCTATCAGGGTTACAATCACCAACATTTTCAAGACGATGCTCTACTGCTCTCCTGGCAACAGTCTTTGCAAGACTGGGGTAGCCTGACCCTTGTTCCCTATGGATTGCGCGAGACGGGCGAATACTGGCGCGGCATCGTCATCGCGGGCCAGCCGTTGGTCCAGCGTTCTGCCATCGATACTTGGCGCTGGGGGGTGCAGCTACGCTGGCGCAAAGATCTGCAAAACTGGCATTGGTCGGCGGGATACGCTTTCGACGCCAAAAATCCCCCGCATCCCTTGCTGAACAGCGCCTTGTTTGCCCCTACCGCCGCTGGTGGCTTGCGCTTTTTGCGTTGGTCGCAGCTAGGGAAAGGCGCCAGCCCCGAGCGTGTTCACACCCTGTACGGTGAGGGAGAGTGGCGTGCCGGGCCCTGGTCGCTGAGCGCCGGAGGGCGCTATCTTTGGGATACCTTGCCCGGTATTACCAGCTTTGCCCCGGCAAGCACCCAAGCCACGGCGCTGAGTGCGGCCCTCAGCACGGCAACACCCGTTCCGGCTCTCTCGGTGCGGGGGCCTACCTTGCGCGCTTTTCTACCATATGCGGCGGCACAGGTGCTGTTGGCCCCCGATTGGCTCTTGCGGCTATCGGCAGGCAGTACGGTCGCCAATCCCGGTTACGATCTATGGCCGGCGTATCAGCAGAATGCCGCTGTCTTTCAGCGCGCCGGCCTGTCGGTGCAAAATCTTTGGAACGCCCAACGCCTACAGCGCAATGATCAGGGTGATCTGGCGCTGCGCTGGTTTGGTGCGCGCGGTTTTGTCGAGGGGCTCTTCTACTACGGTACTTTTGCCCATAAGTCGGTACCCGTATACGATGCTCTGGCTGGCCTGACCTATCCGCAAAATGTGGGGGATGGGCGCAGTTACGGTGCCAGCCTGAGCACGCAGTGGCAACTGGCGCCACGTTGGCAGCTGGCAGGCAATGCAAGTTACAGCCGCAGCGTTTTTGCGCGCGACCTCACCATTGCCGGCGCAGAGCCCCTACCCGTTGCTGGGTTGCAAACCCCGGATACTCCCCTGTGGACGGCCAATTTAGCCGTGGAATATGCCAACCTGCACTGGCACGCCGGTCTCTTGGAACATTACCTGGGTCAGCGTTGGGCCGACAGTCTGCATCGTCAGCCCATTTCTGCCTATTTTCTAACGGATGCCCATGTCGGCTATGATTGGTCGCAAAGCCAAGGGCGCTGGAGCCTCGAGCTTTGGGTCTATAATCTGTTGGATCGCCGAGCGATTGGCTTGGTAAACACCGGCGGCCCCACCCTCGACGCCGGTGCCAATTTCTATCCCCTGGCACCACGGACGGTGGCCCTTAGCCTGGCTTGGCATTATTTCTGAGGGTCTGGATTACGCCCAGCGCGGCGCCGCAGCAGGGCGTAGATCGGGCAATAGCCACTTGCTGCCGTCGCGATCAATAAGAGCCCGGAGAAGGTCCACTCCTTGTACGGGAAGGGGTTCATGAAATAGATGGCAAGCAGGATGACGCCAAAATAGAGACGCAACCAGCGCTCGATGGGTTGCATATTGACCGGGATACGCATGGGCAGCACTCCTCTTCCGACATCAAAGTGTTCTTATTCTGCGCTCCCGAAAGCCTTCTGCCAAGGTAAATTTTCTTATGGATTTTATCTGGGCATAAATATAAAAAATTGAAAAATCATAAATTTGTCATGAATTGTTCATAAAAACGTAACACTCCTTTGCTAGCATTCACAAACATTCATACGTTTAACCGACCGCTACTACAGGAGTACTCTCATGTCCCCTCGCAAAACGCGTTGGCGAGCGCTTTCGCTCGCCGTGGCTGCCGCCCTGTCGCACAGCGCCTTTGTTTGCGCCCAAGATGCCCCGGATACCGCTACACCCCCGCATCAGCACAAGCATCATCAGCAGCAAGCGGTGAATGTGGGCGAAGTGGCAAATAATGTCGTCACCCAATCTGCCTTTGCAGGTCGCACGCCGCTCTTACCCAGTCAAAAAGAGATCTTCCACTCCGGTATTTCCAGCAAAGTATTGAGCCGTGCCGAAATCGAGGCAGCGGGACCAGCAGCGGGTGGCGCACAGATGCTGAGTTATGCTCCCGGCGTCAATGTCCTTGCCAGCTACGGAACCGGTGCTGCCAAGGCACAGATCAGTATCGACGGTATCAAGCAGGGCTGGGGAAATCCGAAGGGCTCCGAGGCGGCGCACAGTATTGCGGTGGAGTTTGATGGCATCCCGATGAACAACCCCGCCACGGGACTCTGGCAGTCACCCCAAGTCAACCAGCCCTCCCTCATCAAAGGGATCCATGTGACCTACGGGCCGGGAAACCCGCAAAATCGGTGGTTCAACAATATCGGTGGTAGTATCGATTTCGTTCCGATCCAACCTACTGCCAAGCCCGGTGCGAGTGTCGGTATAGAATATGGCAGTAATGAATTCAAGAATGTTCATTTTGACATTCGTACGGGCAATATCGATGGGTTTTCGGCGATACTTGCTGGTGGCGTCAGTAGCGGAAACAGCTTTCTGGGCGTTCCGGCCGGCACCACCCTTTATAGCCCGTCGGGCGTGGTGCTCCCCAGCCACAGCTATGCTTGGTTTTTCAAAGTTCGCAAGGAGTTCCATACTGGGGACGACAGCTTTGGTGCCTATCTAGCGTCTGGTTCCGCCTACAAGCCGTATGATATTCCGGTGAATGCTGCCTCGGGGACAACCATCAACGGTTTTGACGACAAGACCGGAAAACCGATCCCCGGCCCCTTGTATAGTCAGCAGACTTCAGGCTTCTACAATGCTGCGCCCTATAAAATTGATTCCAACAGTACCTGGATGTTCTATAATAAGTTGAATGTCGATATTGGTTCTGCAACCATTTTGCACAATGACATTTGGTATCGCTATGGACACCGCCTGCACAACCGCTATGCCTCTTTTGCCGTTGGTGCACCTAATACCAATGAGTATAACGATCCGCATAGCGCGACCTATGGCGATAAGCTCTGGTTTGATAGTAACTTGCCCTACAATCAGATCGGTTTTGGCGGGTACTTCATCAAGAGCAGAGATAATACGAAGAACGCCTTTTTCAGCAGCTATCCGCCCTACAATGCCAATCGCTTCGTTCCCAACGACAAGTATCGCAGCAATTTTCTCGATGTGACGAATCTGTCGGCGTTCTTCCAGGATAGAATTCACATCATCCCCACCCTGGATATTACCCCTGGGGTACGCGTTGAGCAGTGGCAACTCAACTACACTCCCTACACCACCGAAACTTTCCCGGAAGCGAGCAAACTCTATCCCAAGGGAAATCAAGCAAAATTGCCTGCCGATTCACGTAGTTTGAGCGCGGTAGAGCCGTCGGTGAATATCAATTGGCGACCCATGTCTCATCTGGCTCTCTTTGCGAGTTACGGTGAGGCCAACCAG
Source organism: Candidatus Igneacidithiobacillus taiwanensis (assembly GCF_031962545.1). Lineage (NCBI taxonomy): Bacteria > Pseudomonadati > Pseudomonadota > Acidithiobacillia > Acidithiobacillales > Acidithiobacillaceae > Igneacidithiobacillus > Candidatus Igneacidithiobacillus taiwanensis. The sequence continues at coordinate 2,705 of NZ_JAVRKK010000023.1, read as the reverse complement.
ATTCCTGCCTTTGGCGGCGGCGGTGGTCCTTTCCAGGCCATTCCTGGTAGTTCTCTCAGTTTGGAAAAAGGGCAAAATTATCAGGCAGGGTTCAAGGTGCATGTCCGGCATCAGGGATTTTTGCATCATTTTCTGTTCAGCGCCAACTGGTATTTTACCCGCTTCTCGGATCAGTACCTACCCATCACCCTGGCCAATGGCGATGTCATCAATGCCTTTGGTACTTCGGATTATGAAGGCGTAAACCTCTATGCCGTCGACAATCCAGTCTACTGGCTGCATCTGTTTGGGAATTTGTCCTTGCAGCAGGCGCATTTCAGCAACTACGAGGTGCATGATAAAAATTATAATGGTCTGCCCATTGCCAATGTACCGGATAGTACTTTCAATATTGGTGCCTATACGAAGAGCTTCGTGCATGGTATTTTGCTCGAACCGCGAATTTGGCTCCAATATGTTGGACCGCAGGCGCTCTACGATAGTATTACCAAGTCGCCGTCGCCTTCGGCAAAACTACCGGCCTATACCCTCTTGAATCTGGCTTTGCACAGCAAGATTCCTCTACATTTGCCATACTTCCGCAACGTGGGGGTGGATGTCGATCTGCTGAATGTTGCTGGTAATCGCTACAATAGCTATGAGTACATCAGTAGCGGCGGCACCTATGGTCCCAACACCAAGGGTGATTTGGTGGGTTTACCGGGAGAGCCGAGAACCTTCTATGTCAGTTTGACGGCAAATTTCTAGACCCAAAGAGCAGTCTGTGCAGTAGCAAGGCCCTCGCCAAATTTGGCGAGGGCCTTGTGTGGTGTCATTCTTTGTCAAAACCCGACGTTACAGAGAAATTCCCTCTCTCTCCATGGCGGCAAAATAGTCTGCAACGCGACCATCGGGAACGGTGACTCGTAAGGCCCAGAACATGGAAAACAGGGCGAGTATGGTCACCCAGAGCATCGACCAGAAAAAGCCGATATCGCCGATTCCACCCAAGACCTTGGGGCCAAAGTAGGAAAGCACCCAGAGACCGATAAAGTACGGAAAAATCCAGCTGATGTTGTAGAACCCGGACATTCCCGAGTCCTTACCACGTAGGAGGCGCAGAATTCCGTAGATGATCAGTACCGCAAACAAGGCACCAAAGATGTAGCTCAGGGCTTGGAAGCCGCCCCAGAAGGCGACCAGCGAAGACATAATGAAAGCGGCTGGCGCAATGACGGGAGCTGCCCAGAGGCGGAAGGGACGCTTGAGCTCCGGTACGGAGCGGCGCAACTGCAAGAGGACGATCGGCCCAATACCGTAGGTGATGACGGAAATGGTGGTAATGAAACCGACGAGCTTCTGCCAAGAGGGAAAGGGCAGAAAGTAGAGACAGCCAATCCCGTAAGCCACAATCACCCCCACCCAAGGCACGCCCGAGGGGCTAATTTTGGTGAAGATCTTTGGACCGGCACCAACTTCACCATTGGCGACCACCGCTCGCGCGGCGGAAGTGCCATACACCAAGGCAGTGCCTCCAGGGGAAATCAGGGCATCGGCATAGATCAGTACCGCCAGCCAACCAATTCCGAGCAGAGAGGCAATAGCCGCAAAGGGTCCGAATAAGCCCGGAAAGTTCAGTTTCTGCCAACCCTGCGCTACCTGATCCGGTGGCATGGCTACGAGAAAGGCCCATTGCAGACCTACATAAATAATGGCACCGACGACGATGGCGCCAATCACCGCGCCTGGAATGTGACGCCCGGGATTCTTCGCTTCGCCCCCCAACTCGATAGCTTGACGAAAACCCAAGTAGCTGAAGACGATGCCGGAGGAGGCCACGGCTACGAACATCCCGTGGAAGCTGCTCTTCCAATGCAGTACATGGAGATTTTCGGGATGGTAACTGGCACTGACCAGGACGATGATGGTGAGGACGGGGATGGCCAACTTCCACCAGCCGAGGCCGGAAAAGAGCATAGCCACCCGTCGGATGCCCAGAAAGTTGAGTAGAAACATCACCCCCAGTAGCAATACTGCGGCGAGCAAGCCCAAGCCGCTCAACAAGCCTGTATTCCCTTGTAGCAGGCCGGGAATATAGTTGTTGGCGTAGGTGAGCACCGCCACCACCTCTACCGGGGCGATGGCGATATAAAACATGAACAATAGCCAAGCCCAAATTTTGCCGAGCAGATCGCCATGTACTACATTGGCAATGTGTGCGGCAGCGCCAGCGCGAGGAAAGAGCGGCCCGACCTCGGCGTAGGTGAGCCCCAGGAGCAGAATGGTGACAGCGCCGATGATCCACGAACCAATACTCAGCGGGCCGGCGATTTGTGCCGCATTCAGAGGCCCAAAAAGCCAGCCGGAGCCGATGATACCTCCCAGGCTCGCAAAAATCAGGCCCGAAAAACCGACTTCTCGTTTTAATTTCCCGGTCATGATGGTAGTCCTCTTGATATCAGAACGCCGGTGGGTCCGCCCCCTGCTTGCCAACTGCTCTAGCATGCCCACAACCCGGTTGGTGTTCAATCTTCAAAATATGGAACGCTGCAGCGGGCAAAGCCCCAGACTGCTCCCTCATTTACTATCGCACTATGCAAGCAAAGAGATGATCTCGGATCATTCTATGCATAAGTTCACAAACCTTTGGCACTTCTTTGGCGAGGGAGGAGTGCCATGCAGGTTCAACATGTCGGGTACCGGATCCGGGGGTTTTACCGGGTAGC
>NZ_JAVRKK010000022.1:0-28122 GCF_031962545.1 Candidatus Igneacidithiobacillus taiwanensis | reverse complement strand
AAATAGTGGTATTTCGATCAGCAATGGGCCTCATGGCGTTTTTTTTGAGATTCTGGATCAACGGCAATGCCTTCTTCGGCTAGATCAGATCTTCCCTAACGGAACCTGGCCGATTTACGCGCGCGCCTTACAGACCAAAATGGTGGGCAATTTTCCTATCCCCGTGTCCAATCAGACCGTACGCCTATACCAAGCTGCCATAGCCGCCGACTACTCAGTGCCGCCCATGCCCTATCAGCGCTATCATCATCACTGGGTGCAATATCAAAAATACGACGATTCCGATATTCGCTGGGTCAATTATTTTTACCGCGGGCGGGCGCTGCATTTTTACCCACGCGCCGCATATGGTTTTCCGCAGAGCGCCGGCTGCGTCGAATTACCCAAGCCTGCGGCCAAGCATTTATACACGCTGCTGCACTACGGGGTACCCGTGAGCATCATCCATCGACTTCCTGCCCAAGGGCTACAGGCTTCTTCAGCAGCACCACGATCCAGCTATGTTTACCGCGAGATTCCCATGCACTCTACGTCGCAAAGCGTGCAGCTGCGCTTGGTGCACGTTAGCGCCGAGCATACTCCGACTCCAAGCGGTACACCCAAGCCAACAACTCCGCCACCGCCTGGTACAGCTTCGGTGGGATCTCCCGATCCAGATCCAGCTGCATGAGCAAACTGACCAACTCTCGCGACTGGTGCACGTAGACTCCTGCGGCTTCGGCGGTCGCTATAATCTGTTCGGCCAACAAGCCTTGCCCCTTGGCCACTAGGGTCGGCGCCGCCTCGCCAGGACGATACCGCAAGGCGGCCGCCAACTTTTTCTGCTCCTGGTCGCTCATTCGTCGGATTCCGCAACGATCTGCGTATCGAGACCGTACGCTCGGAGAGCCTCGTGCAAAGCCGCCAAGTGCTCTTGTGCAATACCCAGCGTTTCGGGATCGAAACGCAGGCGCAGAGCCAGACGGTCGCCTTGCAGACGCAAGCGCGCATCGAGATGTCCAAGGGCAGGCAAGTCTAATTGCACTCGACTATCCCAGGTAGCAACGCCCTGCTCATCTCTTGCCGCCTCTTCCTGCTCGTCTTCGCCACGACGTTTGCCAATGGTCCAGAAGACGCTTTGCCCTGGCCACGGCGAAAATGTCCAGGTCAGCTGTTGTTGCTGCAGAACCTGGCCTTGCTGCTGCAGCAAGGCTTGTAACGGAGCCGGAATAGAGGGAGCGCCCGCCGACTGGGCGGCAACTTGGGCATAGACTTGTAGCGCAGGGACGGATGCAAGCGCCGAGGGTGACGTTGCTGCCGCTGGATTTGGTGGCTGATCGGTTTTCTGGCCAAGAATGGGGCTTAAACGTCCCTGTGGCTCTTGTAGTAGGCGCTGCAAGGGATAGTTTCCCTGCGCCCAGGCCTGCAGATGTCCTTCGTAAAAGATTCCACTATCCTCAACGGCCCCCTGTAGTTTTGCGGCCAAAGTGGAGGCCGCGGGTTGACTATTGGCATACACACCAGAAAGGGAAAGAGCGGTAGGCCCCACGGCTGGCCCCGACCCAAAGAGAACCCGTCCCAGAACCGATAGACTGGCCGTCGCAGAATTCTGTGTTGCTCCCGGCTGCAAAAGCAGGAATTTTGCTTCGTCCTTACCGCCTCCCAAATACACCAGAGAGAGCTGGTCGACATTACTCGGCCAGCGTTGCGGCAGTTGGAAAAGGAAATCTTGCCCTCGGATACGCACGACGGTCTCGGCACCGGCGCGTCCCATAATCTGTCCAGAAACCGGCGTACCCGCGGCAAGGTCCGATACGCTACTTCCGACGCCAGCTCCGGTGGCAGCGCGGCCCTGAATTGGACCGAGAGCGGAGAGAGCATCGACGCCCATAGGGGTTTATCTTCTCAGTCGCAAAAGCAACTGGACATCGGCAATCCCTAGGCCGAGGCGCTCGGCAATCTCCTTTTCGCTGAATCCCTGCTCCGCCAATTTCTGGGTTTGGCCCGGCAGCTGATCCCAAGTCGGCGATGCGGTGCCTACCGGTGCGTCTTGAGTTGCCGACGTCTTTTCTGGGGTAAGGGTGGCTTGACGATAGAAGGATATCTGACTGGCCAAAGACTCGCGCAGCGCATTCTCGAGGCCATCGACGCGCTCGTGTAAACGGCGAAGGTCGCGACCTTGTTGTCGCCAAAGCCAAAACATGGCAAGTAGCAGAACCAGCGCAAGCAGGAGCAAGCCGTCCATGAGGAGCAGCATGTTAGGCGCCTCGCCACCAGCGCCGCAACAGAGACGTTTTCTTCTCCCGGAAGACGCCGGAGGACCCCGGCAGGCCAATGCCCAGAACTTGCAAAATCTCGCGGTCGCGCGCTTGCACGTACTGTGCGATAAGATCTGCCGCGGGTCTAGGTAGATCCAGAAAACACACACCCAAAGCTAGGGTATCGGCTTGCGGCGCACTAACAAAACAAACTGAGGCTGATACGGTGATTAGGGGGCTATCACGTAGAGCAAAGGAAATCGCGGGCAGTACGTCACCCACTCGCGGCAATGGACCGGCGGGAACTTGACGGAGCAAAATGCGCTGACCGCCAATACTGATGTCTTGCATGCGGCCAACCAATGCACTGGCGCCGCGACGCTGGATGCGTACCTCGTCGGGATCGGAAATAGCTGGCGGTACTCGATATAATTGGCGTCGCTGTAACTGATACAGGGCCTGGGGAAAGGCAACCTGCAGCATATCGTCACGTCGTTGCAAACATTGGCTGCGAAATCCTGTCATCACCCCGTCGAGCCGAACCAGAACGGTCACGTCTGCGGGCAACGCTAACGCTGCTGGGAAATCGATAGGCAAATCAAAAAGCAGTTCTTTAGGTTCTGCCCCTGGGAGGAGGACGCTGCTGAAACTATGCTCCGCCTGCGCAAAGTGTAGGGAGCAGAACAGATGCTGTTGCTGGACTCGCTCCAGGATTCCCCGTACTTTCGCCTGGGCAGCCACCCGGTAACGATCCTGGAATAGGCTTTGCTCGGTATTCTGAAGGTCGACATGCATCGGCAGCCCCTGCATTGCTGTAGCGCTCAAACCACGCGGATCAACCGCCCCTTCAACTGCTCACCTGCTCGACATTCTTTTGATAGATCTTGACCTTAGCGTGATCGCGAAGAGCTCGCAAGTAGCTCTGGCTGAGCAGCCGCACCCGCTGTTCGGCAAGAGATTTCTGAATCTCGTCGCGCACCGAAGGATTCAACAGACTCGGGCTGGGGAGCACGACCCCGGCCACAACATATACCGTGCTGGTACCGTGCGTGTTAAGCAACCCCGCCGATACTTTGCCTGCGGCCGGGGTAGGCTCCAGAAAAATCTTCTGCAACAATGCAGTAGATAGCCCATTGTCGGCCCGACGCGACAATTCGGGAAAATGCGTTATCTGGTGCGCATATTTTTCTTGCAGCGCTTGAATATTTTGTTGTTTTTGTACGGCCGCCAAAAGTTGCGCTGCGGTTTTCTCGCGCAACTCGGCCGCCTGTTGTGTCACGAGCTGAGCGCGTACCTGATCCTCCACTTGTGCCAAGCTCCGCGCGCGTGCGGGCTGATAGTGTAGCAGGTGCACGGCCAATAAATCGCCATTGGCCAAACGCAATGCACTGCTATTTTTTCCGGCGAGTACAGCACTACTGAAGGCCAGGGCGACGGCTTTCGGGTCGCTGAATATCCCAGTGCTGGGCGTTCCCTCTTGCAACCAATCACTCGTCTGTACTTTTAGATGATACTTGGTGGCAACGGCCTGGAGATCATTGCTACTGAAAAGCGTATTCTTGAAATCATCGATCTGCGACTCGAACTGCAGGGCAGCGGAGTTACTCCCCGTAGCCGCGGTGCTCCCGGAGGCAACGTTCTGCTCTCCGAATACCACGTACGCAACCTGTACCTGTGCCGCCTGCTGAAACTGTCGTTGGTGGGCTTCGTAGTATTTTTTGATCTCTGCCGCCGAGGGTTGCTGAACCTGCCCCGAGAAGTCCTGGTTTTGCAAGGTCAGTATGTAGACATTACGGTACTCCTGAGACCACTGCCACACCTGCTGCGCCTCCGTTGGAGACGCCATGGCAAGAATCTGCGGCAAGGATTGCAGCTGTTCCAACAACATGCTTTGGCGTAGTTGCGCCTCAAACTGTGCTGGGGTAAGGCCATTGTCCTTTAGTAATTGATCGTAACGAGCGCGAGAGAACTGTCCTTTGACGGCAAAAACCGGCATCGAAACGATCTTGGCACGCAGGGCGCTATCCGGTACCTGCAAATGTAGTTTTCTGGCCTCGTGGGCAAGGAGCAAATCATCGACCATACCGTCGAGAACCTGCTTGGTAAAGGCGGGCGTCTTGACAATTTTTTCAGCCGCTGCAGCGCCAAAGATTTGGGTGTATTGCTCGGTAGCCTGCCGCAGACGACGCTGAAACAGCGAACTACTGATTTTTTCTCCATCTACCTTGGCAACGATTTGCGACGAATCCCCTTGATCAAAAAGATACCCACTGACGCCCCACAAAACGAAGGATAGGGCGATGAGTAGCAGCGCAATTTTCGCAACCCACGATTGCGACATACCCCGAAAAACATCCAGCATACGAAGACCTCAGACCTCGGGAGCGCGTAGGGCACCCGAATGACCTAACCGAAAAAAAAGCGACCCCGCAATGGGGTCGCCTTTGTTGTTGGCGGGGTGGACGGGGCTCGAACCCGCGACCTCCGGCGTGACAGGCCGGCATTCTGACCGACTGAACTACCACCCCACAAGGGCAATGGTGGGCGATGAGGGGCTCGAACCCCCGACATTCGGCGTGTAAAGCCGACGCTCTACCAACTGAGCTAACCGCCCGACCAGAAGCACTAGTTTACTGCATCCCGCAGCGCTTTTCCAGCCTTGAACTTGGGAGAGCGACTGGCGGCGATCTCAATTTCTGCACCGGTGGCGGGATTGCGGCCTTTACGCGCCTCGCGCTCGGCAACCATAAAAGAGCCGAAACCGACCAGGGTCACTTGCTCGCCAGCCTGCAGCGCCTCGGTGACGACCTTGATCGTGGCATCCAACGTACGCCCGGCAGCGGCACGAGAAACATCAGCTTCTGCTGCGATTCTTTCGATCAATTCCGATTTATTCATGATCCTTTATCTCCTAAGTGTATAGGGTAGCTTGTGAGGCCAAAGTTTTATAACAGGACGAAAAAAGCGCTGTCAAGAACAAGGCACAAAAAAGCCCCGGCAAGACTTTCCGGGGCTCGAGCCATACTCAGTGGGCAGCCCCACGTTTCTCGACGCCCTCTTCTGGAGCCACCGGCCCTGCAGCAACCGGACTCTCCTCGCCTTCTGCACGCGGCTCGGGCATGCGCTCCAGGGCAATCGCAAAGACCTCGTCAATCCAGCGTACCGGTTTAATGGTCAAGGCATCGCGCACGTTTTTGGGAATTTCCTGCAGATCTTTTTCATTTTCTGCCGGAATCAATACCGTACTGATACCGCCGCGATGCGCTGCCAGGAGCTTTTCCTTGAGACCGCCAATCGGCAAGACTTCGCCGCGTAGAGTGATTTCGCCAGTCATTGCCACACTCGCATGCACCGGGATTCCCGTTAGGGCCGACACCAAGGCCGTGACCATGCCAATACCGGCACTCGGGCCGTCCTTGGGAGTCGCCCCTTCTGGCACGTGGATGTGCACATCCTTGACCTGGTAAAAATCGTGGGGAATGCCAAGCATCTGCGAACGTGCGCGAACCACACTCATCGCGGCTTGGACAGACTCCTGCATGACGTCGCCAAGTTTTCCGGTAATCAATAGCTTACCTCGACCAGGGACGACTACCGCCTCAATACTGAGGAGTTCACCACCGACTTCCGTCCATGCCAACCCGGTAACTTCGCCAACCCGATTTTCCTTTTCCGCCTTGCCAAAATCGAAACGACGCACACCCAGGTATTTATCGAGATTGCGCTCGCTGATTTGAACTTTTTGTCGTCTCTTGTCCAGAAGCAACTCTTTCACGACCTTGCGACACAAGCGCGCTAACTCCCGCTCGAGATTGCGAACGCCGGCTTCGCGAGTGTAGTGGCGAATGATATCGCGAATTACCGCCGTGGAAATCTGGATCTCTTCTTTGCGCAAACCGGCTTTTTCCATCTGCTTGGGCAGCAGATATTGATTGGCGATATGGATCTTTTCGTCTTCGGTATACCCGGAAATACGAATGACTTCCATACGATCCATCAGGGGTGCCGGAATGTTCAAGGTGTTGGCCGTGGTCACAAACATGACCTCGGACAGGTTGAAGTCCACCTCCAGATAATGATCATTGAAGGTGTTGTTCTGCTCTGGATCGAGCACCTCGAGCAAGGCGGAGGCAGGATCGCCACGAAAATCCATCGCCATCTTGTCGACTTCGTCGAGCAACATGAGAGGATTACGGGTGCCGACCTTGGACAGGCTTTGCACAATCTTGCCCGGGAGCGCACCGATGTAGGTGCGACGATGACCGCGAATCTCCGCCTCGTCGCGCACACCACCCAAGGACATACGCACAAATTTGCGCCCCGTCGCCTGGGCAATGGAACGCCCCAGACTGGTCTTGCCCACCCCTGGCGGTCCTACCAGGCAAAGAATCGGTCCATGGCTATTACCCACGCGCTGCTGCACCGCCAAGTATTCCAATATGCGCTCTTTGACGTCCTCGAGCCCATAGTGGTCGGCGTCGAGGATTTGCTTGGCGCGCTTGAGGTCCTGGGCGATCTTGCTGCGCTTTTTCCAGGGCATTGCAACCAACCAGTCGATGTAATTGCGGACGACCGTAGCCTCTGCAGACATCGGGCTCATCATGCGTAACTTCTTGAGCTCTGCCTCGGCCTTGGCACGTACATCTTTGGGCATACCCGCCTTTTGGATTTTGCGCGCCAGCTCGTCGGTTTCGCTACCACCGTCCTCGGAGAGGTCGCCCAGCTCCTTTTGGATGGCCTTCATTTGCTCGTTCAGGTAGTACTCACGCTGGCTTTTTTCCATTTGCCGCTTGACGCGACCCCGGATGCGCTTTTCGACCTGGAGCAGATCAATCTCCGACTCCATCATCCCCAGCAGATGCTCGAGCCGAGCTCTGGTATCGGCCTTTTCGAGAATTTCCTGCTTTTCTTCGAGCTTGAGATTGAGATGGGCAGCCACCGTATCCGCCAGTCGCGCCGGATCCTCAATACTCGCCAAGGTTTGCAAGATCTCGGGGGGAATTTTTTTGTTCAGTTTGACATAGGCTTCGAATTGCGCCTGCACCGAACGTAGTAACGCCTCGAGTTCGCGGTCGCTCTCGGTACCGGATTGGATGAGCGCAATCTGCGCTCGCAGGGTATCTTCCGCCGGCAAAAACGCCTGGATGCGAGCGCGATCCGTGCCCTCGACGAGCACTTTGACCGTGCCGTCGGGGAGCTTGAGCAGCTGCAGAATGGTAGCTACGGTACCAACCCGGAAGATGCGTTCGGGCTCGGGGTCATCGTCCGCGGCATTACGCTGGGCAACGAGAAGAATTTGCTTGTCGCCGGCCATGGCATCCTCGAGGGCACGAATGGACTTCGGCCGCCCAACGAATAAGGGGATGACCATGAACGGGAACACCACCACATCCCGCAAGGGAAGGACGGGGACGATTAGAGTAGTTTCGCTCATTAGGGAACTCGTTTTGTTTTCAGCCACGCTTCACTCCACGGAAGATAGGGGTAAAACTTACCCCGTTAGGGAGGAGATGGGGATCGACGCCGCTTTTTTCAACGGCGCCGGACAGGATTCATTCAGGCAGGATGTGAGGCATCTACTTTAGCGGCCTCATCATACACCAGAAGGGGTTTGCTCGCATTTTCGACCACGCTGGCATCGATCACTACCTTGCGAATCCCCGTCATGGAGGGCAATTCGTACATGGTATCGAGGAGAATATGCTCGAGAATGGAGCGCAGGCCACGCGCACCAGTCTTGCGCGTCAGGGCCTTCTTGGCGATGGCGCGCAAGGCTTCGGGACGGATTTCGAGCTGAATCCCTTCGAGGGCAAACAATTTTTGATATTGCTTGACCAAGGCATTCTTCGGTTCCGTGAGAATGGTGACTAGGGCGTCCTCGTCGAGCTCCTCGAGCAACGCCAAAATCGGCAAGCGCCCCACAAACTCGGGAATGAGGCCATAGCGGACCAAGTCCTCGGGCTCGAGGTTCTCCATCATCGTCGAGGCGGCAAGATCTTCCTTGCCTTTCTTGATCTTGGCACCAAAACCAATACCACCCTTCTCCATCCGACTAGCCACCGTTTTCTCGAGACCAGCAAAGGCTCCACCGCAAATGAAGAGAATGTTGCGGGTGTCGACCTGGAGAAATTCCTGCTGCGGATGCTTGCGACCACCCTGGGGCGGAACCGACGCAACCGTCCCTTCGATGAGCTTGAGCAGGGCCTGCTGCACCCCCTCTCCGGAGACATCGCGAGTGATGGAAGGATTCTCCGATTTGCGCGAAATCTTATCGATTTCATCGATGTAGACAATGCCAGTCTGCGCCTTTTCGACGTCGTAATCGCACTTTTGCAGCAATTTCTGAATGATGTTTTCGACGTCCTCGCCTACGTACCCCGCTTCTGTCAGGGTGGTAGCATCGGCCATGGCAAAGGGCACATTGAGCAGACGGGCGAGGGTCTGCGCCAACAGCGTCTTGCCCGAACCCGTGGGGCCAATGAGCAAGATGTTGCTCTTGTCAAGCTCGACATCGGCATGATTGCCGCCATGCTCCAAGCGCTTGTAGTGGTTGTACACGGCCACGGAGAGAACCTTCTTGGCAACATCCTGACCAATCACGTAATCGTCGAGGATCTTGCGGATCTCCATAGGCTTTGGCAGTTTCTGCTTTTCGCCGCCGGCGCTATCGTCGAGAAATTCATCCTTGACGATGTCGTTACATAGTTCGATGCATTCGTCGCAGATGAAGACGTTGGGACCTGCGATCAGCTTGCGCACCTCATGTTGCGTCTTGCCGCAGAAGGAACAACAGAGGTTCTTCTCACCACTGCTTTCATTTTTTCCAGACATCGCTACTCTCCTGCCTGCACTCAGGCACTCTCGTCATCACCCCGATGGGTAATCACGGCATCAACTAGACGATAATCCTTTGCTTCGCTGGCGGACATAAAGAAATCGCGATCGAGATCTCGTTCGATGCGTCCTTTGTCCTGGCCCGTATGATGCACCAATATCTCATTCAGGCGCTCGCGAATTCGCAAAATTTCCTTGGCGTGAATGTCGATATCGTGCGCCACCCCCTGAAAGCCACCAGAGGGCTGATGCAGCATGATCCGCGCGTTGGGCAAGGCATAGCGTTTGCCCTCGGCGCCGGCAGCCAGCAATACCGCCCCCATGCTGGCCGCCTGCCCTATACATACGGTACTGACGGCAGGACGGATGAATTGCATGGTGTCGTAAATGGCCAAGCCCGCAGTGACCGATCCCCCTGGGCTATTGATATACAGGGCGATATCTTTTTCCGGATTCTCTGCTTCCAGAAAGAGGAGCTGCGCGACGACCAAGTTCGCCATCATGTCCTCGACGGGCCCTACCAGGAAGATCACGCGTTCTTTGAGCAAGCGCGAATAGATGTCGAAAGCCCGCTCGCCGCGCCCGGTCTGTTCGATGACCATGGGCACATAGCCCAAGCCGCGGGTTTCCTGCAATGTCGGGTCCTGCAATCCCTGCTTCATGCACACCGTCCTATCATCTTATTGGTTCTGATCTTCCCCAGCGCCGCGGCCGGCGATGAGATCCTGGAACTCCACTTTCTGCTCTACCACTGTAACACGCTCGAGTAACCAGTCCACCACCATGTCTTCGAGAACGATGGATTCCAGCGTTTCCATGCGCTCACGGTCTTTGCGATACCAGGACATAAACTCGCGTGGGTCTTCGTACTGTTCCGCCATTTCCAAGAGCGCTTGCTCTATCTTTGCCGTCGGCGCGCGCAGCTGCTGTTGCCGTGCAATCTCAGAGAGTACCAGCCCCAGCCGCACTCGCTTCTCCGCCTCTGCGCGCTGTTCGGCGCTCAGCTCCCCTTCCCGACCTTGCTTAGCACGCTCTTCTTCATTGTGCAACAGGGCCTTGGGTAGCTCCACGGTATTTGCTTCGAGGACTGCGGCCATGAGTTGTGCCTTGATTTGCTGGCGACTGATCCGCTGCGCCTCGCGCTCCAGATTCGCCCGCACCTCGGCCTGCAAGGTCTCTACACTGCCGTCTTCAATGCCCAGGGAGCGGGCAAATTCGCTATCGAGGGCCGGCAACTCCGGCGCGGCCACCTCTTTGACCCGCACCAGAAAATCTGCCGTCTTCCCGGCCAATTCCGCCGCTGGATAATCGGCCGGAAAGGGTACCGCAACTTGTTTTTCTTCGCCGGCAGCCATTCCCGTCAGCGCCTGCTCCATTTCTGGCAGCAAACGCCCGGCACCGACGAGCACCGGGTAATCGTCCATGGTTCCGCCGGCGAAGGCTTCGCCATCGATCTTTCCTTGGAAGTCGATGACGACGCGGTCGCCTGCTTCCGCCGCCCGCTCGACTGGGCGATAGGTCTGACGCTGCTGGCGCATGACCGTCAGCGTGCGCCCGACATCAGCGTCGCTGATCGCGACGACCTTGCGCGTCAGGGTAACCGCCGGCACTTGCGGGGTAAATTCCGGGTATACCTCGACCACGGCCGTAAATACGAAATCCTGACCGGGGGCGCCTTGTTCGACGTTCACGTCGGGCCTCGCGACCGGGCGCAGCGCGTTGCTGCTCAGGGCCTTGGCGTAGTGTTCGTTGATGAGCTCGTCGAAGGCTTCGAGGAGGGCATCTCGTCCGAATTGTCGCTCCACCACCGGCAGCGGCACTTTACCCGGGCGAAAACCCGGCAAACGGGCGTGCTTCGCCTTCTGCCGCAGGGACTCGCGATAGTGCGCCTCGACATCGGCGGCCGGTACGGTAAAGCGCATATGCCGTTCCAACGGCGCCCCAGCGGGGATACTCAACTCCATGACATTATCCTTTCTGTGCATTTTTTCCACGACCTTCCGGTCATCCTAAGACCTCGACCCATTTTGCTCAAGTTCAACGCAAACCGCGGCTGCCCGGCTTGACCGCAGTCGAGCCCGCCGCACAGAGAGGGCAATCCTTGGCCTCCCAGGTCTGTACCGGCAAACGAAGCAGGGGATGATACGGCACTCCGTCAAAATCAGGAATGCCTGCTGCGCTACGATCGATAATAGCGGAAACCGCTACCACCCGCGCACCCTGTGCCGCAACGACGGCCATACATTCCCGCGTCGAGCCGCCCGTGGTGGTGATGTCCTCGACAACCAATACTCCCTCGCCAGGCTCGAGGGCAAAACCCCGCCGCAAGGTCATCCGGCCGCCTTCGCGTTCGGTAAAAAAAGCGCGCACGCCAAGGGCGCGTCCACACTCGTGGGCAACGATCACCGCACCCATGGCTGGCCCCACTACGGCACCAATCTGGCTGCGCAATTCCGCGGGAATACCTTGCACCATGGCCTCCGCCACCCGTGCTGCATGTTCCGGGTGCTGCAAGACCCGCGCCGATTGCAGGTAGGTATCGCTGTGCAAACCCGAAGACAGGAGAAAATGCCCGTGCAGCAAGGCGCCGTCCTCTTCGTAAAGACGGATGACTTGATCGGGATCGAGGGGCGTGTGGCTCATGAGGATAGGCTCCGCGAAGCAGAAGTGGAGGGTACGGCGGCAATCTCCGCAAGCACTGCGGCACAGGCCGCCGCCGGATCGGCAGCGGCGCTGATCGGCCGACCGACAACGAGATAGTCTGCGCCGGCCGCCAAGGCTTCGGCGGGGGTCAGAACGCGACGCTGATCGTCGTGCGCGGTACCGGTGGGACGAATTCCTGGCGTGACCCGAAGCAAGGACGGCTGACGCTCGCGCAGAAGCGCTGCCTCTTGGGCCGAGCAGACCACTCCATCGAAGCCAGACGCGGCGGCCAAGGCGGCAAGACGTTCCACCTGCGCCTGCGGCGCAGCCGTGCAGCCAATCTCCTGCAAGGCAGCGGCATCGAGGCTGGTGAGAACGGTGACGGCAATCAACAAAGGACGCTTCCCGCCGCTGGTCTCGACGGCATTGCGCGCCGCCTCCAGCATGGTACGCCCGCCGCTAGCGTGAACATTGAGCATCCACACGCCCAATTCGGCAGCGGCACGACAAGCCCCGGCCACCGTCGCCGGAATGTCGTGGAACTTGAGATCGAGAAACACGGAAAATCCACGAGCTTGTAGGGATTCCACCAAAGCGGGACCGGCACTGGTGAAGAGTTCTTTACCGACTTTTACCCGAACCTGCTGCGGATCGAGACGTTCAGCAAGGGCCATGGCCGCTTTTGCCGTCGGAAAATCCAGGGCAACGATTAGTGGGTACATGCTGCTTTTTCTCCACTACTGCGAAAGGTTCCCCAACGACGACAACTGGGGCAACGCCAATAGAATTCTATCGTCTGATAGCCGCAATGATGGCATTGAAAAACGCCCTCGGACAACGGCAACTCCGTTACCGCGTGCCGCAATTCGGACAACACCGGAAGCGGGTCGCCACCTGCACGCAGGTAGAACTGCAGGGTGAGCAGGTCGCTGCTGCGCAGCAAGCTGGCACGAAGAAAATCGATCACCGCCGGCTCTCCTTCAACCCGACGCAGGGCCAACACCAGACGCGACAATAGCGATGCCGTCGACGCCCGCGCCAGCAATTCCTTGCGCCACGCTTGGCACTGCGGTAGCTCCCCGCAGTTCTGCAAGCTTTCCAAGAAGGGATCCAGCACTTGACCGAGAATGGCAATATGATCCGAGCGCAATAACGTCGACCAGTGACTGGCGGCTGCCACCCAATTCCCCTGTTGGTGCGCTATTCGTCCACGCAACAAGGCAAGGCGTGGCGAGCTGGCATCGGCGCGCTCCGCCTCCACCAACAATGCCTGTACCGCCTCGAGGTTGTCGTGCAACTTTTCTTCCGCCATTTCGCAATAAAGTAGGGCGATGATACTCGCCTGCCCTTCCCCCCCCTGTTCTTGCAGGTCTTGGCGCACACGAATGGCTTGTTCCCAATCCGCTCCCAACTCGTACACCTCGGCCAAGAGCTCTCGCGCCGTGCGTGATCCGGGATCACGTTGCAGGAGGTCACGAAGAATGGATTCGGCGCGATTGAGGATACCCGCTTTGAGGTAATCCCGGGCAATTTCCAAGAGCACTTCCTGCTGTTGCAACACATCGAGATCTTGCTGCTCGAGGAGGTGCTGGTGCACACCCAAAGCGCGCTCCAGTTCGCCGCGGCGTCGGAACAGTCGACCCAAGGCAAGGAGCAAATCGGAACTCTCGGGGTACTGGCGCAGGGCATCGAGGAAGGCCTTGACCGCTTCATCGTTACGCTCGCCGAGCAGATGACCCAGGCCTTGCACATAAATACGCGGGATCGGCGTAGGAGCCGATCGCCGACCTATTTTGGCTGCAGCCCACCAACCGAGAGCAAAGGCAACCGGAATGAGCAGGACGAGGGCCAGGGTTAGGGAGCCCATGGCAGCCGTAGAGGCCCTCTAGCGCACAGACTCAGGCGCGTAATCGACCTGTTCCCGCAATTCTTTACCGGCCTTGAAATGTGGCACCCGTTTTTCGGGGACCAGTACCGCTTCACCAGTACGCGGATTTCGCCCCATTTTTTCGGGTCGAATATGCAAGGAAAAGCTTCCAAAACCGCGAATTTCGATACGCTCATCCTGCTGCAATGCATCGCTCAGGTACTCGAGAATATGGCGCGTGGCATTTTCGATGTCGCGCGGTGGCAGCGTCGGGTACTTCGCGCTGATGTATTTGATCAACTCTGATTTGGTCATGGAACCATCCTCTCCATCTGCAGGAAAAACCCGGGCCAAGCAACGCGAGTTGCCTGGCCCCCAGCTCGAGGGCCTTAGCCCTCCTCTTCCTGCTTGCGCTTGAGCTGTTCCTTGATGAGATCGCCGAGGCTGGTGGTTCCCGTAGCCGCACTGCGCGAATACTGTTGCACCAGACTGCTCTGATCTTCCGAAGAAGAGGCAGATGCCGCGCCATCGCGCGCCTTGCTGCTCAGGGTCAGACTGCGATTTTTGCGATCGACGGCCGCAATGGCAACCCGAATGGAACTGCCAACCTCGGGGCTTGCGCCCTTGGCGAATTCCCGCGCCGGCAGAAAGCCCTCGACGCCCTCGGCCAGGCGCACCACCGCGCCCTTGCCGTCTACCGAGACGACCTCCCCATCGGCCAACTCGCCTTTTTCGTGCACGGCAACAAACTGCAGGAAGGGATCGTTCTCGAGCTGCTTGATACCCAGGCTGATCCGTTCACGCTCGGGATCGATGCTGAGGACCACTGCCTCTACCGTGTCGCCCTTCTTGAAGTCGCGCACGGCTTCCTCGCCGGGGCGCTCCCAAGAGAGATCGGAGAGATGAATCAGGCCGTCGATGCCCCCATCGAGACCAATGAAGACACCAAAATCGGTAATGCTCTTGATCTGTCCGGATACCCGATCACCTTTCTGGTAATTGTCGCCAAATTCCTCCCAGGGGTTGGGCAGACACTGCTTGATGCCGAGCGAAATCCGCCGCCGCTCTTCGTCGATGTCGAGGACCATGACCTCGACTTCCTGTCCAAGATGCAGCGCTTTGGCTGGATTGACGTTTTTGTTGGTCCAGTCGATCTCGGAGACATGCACGAGGCCCTCGACGCCATCCTCGATTTCGACAAAGGCGCCATAATCGGTGATGTTGGTGACCTTGCCAAAGATACGGGTGTGCTCGGGATAGCGGCGGGCGATGTCCTGCCAGGGGTCGGCACCCAACTGTTTCATACCCAGGGAGATACGGCCACGCTCGCGATCAAACTTGAGGACCATGACCCGGACTTCATCACCGGCATTGACGACTTCGCTGGGATGCTTGACCCGGCGCCAGCCCATGTCGGTGATGTGCAGTAGTCCGTCGATTCCACCCAAATCGATAAAGGCGCCGTAATCGGTAAGATTCTTGACCACGCCCTGCAAAATCGCCCCTTCCTGGATACTTTCGAGGAGCTGACCACGCTCGGCGCTCTGTTCTTGCTCGACGACCGCACGCCGGGAAACGACGACGTTGTTGCGCTTGCGGTCGAGCTTGATGATTTTCATCTCGAGCTCTTTGCCTTCGAGATAGGCGACATCACGCACCGGCCGCACATCGACCAGGGAACCGGGCAGGAAGGCACGCACGCCGTCGATACTGACGGTGAAGCCACCCTTGACCTTGCCGGTGAGGAAACCTTTGACCACCGCCGACTCGCTGAAAGACTTTTCCAATTCTTCCCAAGTCTTGGCACGCCGCGCCTTCTCTCGCGAGAGACGGGTTTCGCCCATCCCGTCTTCGACCGATTCGAGACAGACTTCGACGGAATCGCCGACCTGGACTTCGAGAGCGCCGTCGGGACCGCGAAACTGCTCAGCGGGAATGGGGCCCTCGGACTTGAGGCCAACGTCGACCATGACAAAGTCGTTATCGACACGAGTCACGGTACCAACCAGAAGATCACCGGGCTTGAGGCCCTGGGAGCTTTCACTTTCGGCAAAGAGTTCGGCAAAACTGGGTTCGGATTGAACTTCACTGTGTGGGGTGGTCATAAAGTTTGATAAACCTCGTCATGGAGCACACTTGCCCCATTACCTCTGAAAAACCAGGTTACTGGCGCGAAAAAAACTCCCCGAGGGTGTCGTCTACCCACCCTGCAAGGACCCGAAACGACTCTTCAATGTCCTGATGACTACTATCCAGGATTCGCGCGTCTGGCGCGGGCTGGAGAGGAGCGACACTTCGTTCGCGATCGCGACGATCACGCTCGATGATTTCTGCCTCCACGCTCTCCAGAGTAGCACTATCCCCCTGTTCCAGCAACTGTTTTAGGCGTCTCTTGGAGCGCTCTTCGACGCTTGCCGTAAGGAAGACCTTGAGCGGAGCATCGGGGAAAACCACTGTACCCATGTCTCGCCCATCGGCAACCAATCCAGGCGGTCGGCGAAAATCTCGCTGCCGTTGCAGGAGCGCCTCGCGAAGCAAAGGCAAAGCCGCGATTCGCGATGCCCGTTGGCCCGCCTCGGGGCTTCGCACCTCTTGGGTAATCTCCTGATCTCCCAAGAATATCAGGGTTTCTCCCTGCCGCTCCGCAAAGCGCAGCGGCAGGTCTTGCGCCAAGCGTAGCAAGCGCGATTCGTCGGGTTCGGCGTTGTCGAAGAGCAGGCCGGCGCGCACCGCCGCTAACCCCATGGCGCGGTAAATAGCACCGCTGTCGAGCAGGTGCCAACCGAGGCGCCGGGCAAGAAGACGGCTCAAGGTACCCTTGCCAACGCCACCCGGGCCATCGATGGTGATAACCGGAACGGTGCTCATCCTTCTTGCACCTGCAGGGAGAGCCCCGCCTCGATGGCAAGCTCCGGGAAATTGGGAAATGACGTTGCCACATTGCGGCAGTCTTCGATTTGTATGGGGCCTGCGGCACGCAGTGCGGCCATGGCAAAGGACATGGCGATACGATGATCGCCGTGGCTATCGACCCGGCCACCTTGCAGGGCGCCACCGTGGATGATGGCGCCATCGGGTTGCTCTTCGACGGCTATACCGAGGGTGCGCAGACCAGTGGCCATGACGGCAATACGGTCGCTCTCCTTGACCCGAAGCTCCTCAGCGCCGGAAATGACGGTTCGCCCTTCGGCGCAAGCCGCGGCGATGAACACCGCTGGAAACTCGTCAATAGCCAAGGGGACGAGGCGCGGCGGGATGTCGATACCCTGCAAGCGGGCAGAACGTACCCGAATATCGGCCACCGGCTCGCCGCCCACTTCGCGCAACTGGGTGAGATCGATGCGGGCGCCCATGCGGGTGAGGATTTCGATCACCCCAGTGCGGGTGGGGTTGATGCCGACATTCTCGAGCAGCAGGTCGGAGTCGGGAGCGATGGTGGCACCCAGTAAAAAAAACGTGGCAGAAGAGATGTCTGCCGGCACATCGATGGTCTGTGCCTGCAGCGTGCCACCGCCTTCCAGACAAGAATACAGGGGTTCCTGTGCCAAGGCGTAGCCAAAACCGCGCAGCATGCGTTCGCTATGGTCTCGGGTGGGGGCAGGCTCGCGCACGCAAGTACGCCCTTTGGCGTAGAGGCCAGCCAGCAGGATGGCGGATTTTACCTGGGCGCTGGCTATGGGCAGGGTATAGTTGATACCGTGCAGCGGGGCACCCACGATCTGTAGCGGCGCCCTGCCTTCCTGGGCTGTAATCCGCGCGCCCATTTGGCGCAGAGGCTCGATCACCCGGCCCATGGGGCGACGCTGCAAACTCTCATCGCCAATCAGGGTGCTGGCAAATCTCTGGCCGGCAAGCACACCGGCCAGCAGACGCATGGCCGTTCCTGAATTGCCGCAGTCGAGAGGAATCTGCGGCGCTTGCAGACCCTGCAGGCCGACCCCATGGATACGCAAGCAGCCCTCACGCGGGCCTTCTATGGCAACGCCCATGGCGCGGAAGGCGGCAATGGTGGCCAGGACATCGGCACCCTCGAGCAGCCCCGTTACTTCGGTAACGCCATTGCTCAGAGCGCCAAGGATCACGGATCGATGGGAAATCGATTTATCCCCGGGCACTCGTAGCCGCCCGCGCAGCGCCCCTCCCGGCTGAACGATGTACTGCATTCCTTACCTCATCCTGATGGAAACTGAAATTGGGAGCGCGCCCGTTGCCCGCGCGCCAGACTTGCCGCCAACGCTGCCCGATCGCCTGCCGCCAACTGGGCATCGAGGCGCGCGAGTTGCTCCTGCAAGCGCTGCAGATCGGCGCGCACCGCCGACCGGTTCTGTTCGAGAATATCCGCCCACAGCTGCGGGTCGCTGGCGGCAATACGGCTGAAATCGCGCAATCCGCTTCCCGCTAGCAGGCTGAGATCCTCCTCCACGTCGCCCAACATCTCTAGATAGGCAAAGGCGAGCAGATGTGGCAGATGGCTGGTCGCCGCCAAGGCGCGATCGTGCGCTTCGGCAGACATTTCGAGCACTTCGGCACCAAGGGTCTGCCAAAATTGCCGCAACCGGGCGAGCACATCAGTATTCGGCTGCGCACCAGGACAGAGTACGCAGCGGTAATTGCGGTACAGCTCCGCCCGCGCCGCCGCAAAACCCTTCTGTTCCGCGCCGATCAGTGGGTGGGAGGAAAGAAAACGATGCCCGAGCAGGCTTTCGCCGTACGGCACGTGTTCGGCCTTGACGCTAGCTAGATCGGTGACCACGGTGTCGCTGCCAGTCGCCTGGGCCGCGAGTTGCAGAAGCTGCGGCAGGGCCAGAGGCGGCACCGCCAAAACCAGGAGGTCCGCCTGCGCCAGAGGCAGGGATGCAGGATCCTGCTCTACTCGGTCAAATACCGGTACCCCATTGACGACGGCAGCACGCGCGCCCTGTAAGTCGGCGCTCGCACCACCGCCACCAAGCAAGGTCCCAGAAAAGCCTCGCGCCCGTAGGGCCAAGGCCAAGCTCCCCCCCATCAGGCCCAAGCCGATGATGGCAATGCGCTGAAAGGGAGAAGCCAGCATCTCAGAGACTGCGACCAATGGCCTCGGCAAGTTTGCGCAGATCGCCCATCAGGGTTTGCAACTGCTCCGGGCTCAGGGCCTGGTCCGCGTCGCACCAAGCCTCTTCCGGACAGGGATGGGACTCGATGAGCAGGCCATCGGCCCCCGCCGCAATCGCCGCCTTGGCGAGGGCGGGCACCAGCCAGGTCTTGCCCCCAGCGTGACTGGGATCGACGATCACCGGTAAGTGGGTTTCCTTTTTGAGGAAGGGAATGGCAGTAACGTCAAGAACATTGCGGTAGCTGGTCTCGAAACTACGAATGCCGCGCTCGGCGAAGATGATGCGGTGGTTACCGTGGGCGGCGATGTACTCCGCCGCCATCAACCACTCCTTGACGGTGGCGCTCATGCCGCGCTTGAGGATGACGGGCACCTGCAGGCGTCCGACCTCCTTGAGCAAGTCGAAGTTTTGCATGTTGCGGGTACCGATTTGGATGACGTCGACGCGTTTTTCGAGGAACAAGTCGATTTTACGCACATCCATGAGCTCGGTGACGATGGGCAGATCGTAGGCATCGGCGGCATCGCGGAAATAATCGAGACCTTCGTCACCCACGCCTTGGAAGGTGTAGGGGCTGGTGCGCGGCTTGAAAGCACCGCCACGCATCAGCCGACAGCCGGCAGCCTGCACGGCAGCTGCAGCTCGGCGCATCTGCTCGGGGGTCTCTACCGAGCAAGGTCCGGCAATCACTTGGATTTGCGGGCCACCAAAGGGAATACCGCGCACCTCGATGATGCTATCGGAGGCTTTGAATTCACGGCTGACGAGCTTGTAGGGTTTGAGAATGGGCATGACCTGTTCCACGGCGGGCAAGGATTCGAGCATCCCTTCGGCAATCAATCGCTCGTCGCCGATGAGGCCGACCACGGTACGCTCGGCGCCATTGCTCACCATAGGCTGCAAGCCCAACTCGCGGATGCGCCGCAACAACTGCTCTCGTTGCTCCTCAGTTGCCTGGGGCTTGACGATGACGATCATGATTCAGAGTACCTCGCCCAAAGTCTGTAAAAAACGCTGATTTTCCTCCGGCAGGCCAATACTCACCCGCAGGTGGGAGGACATGCCGTAGGGCCCCAGCGGCCGAATGATGACCCCCCGTTGCAGCAGGGCTTGATACAAGTCTTGCGCCGGGCGGGGAGTAAAAAAGGTGATAAAGTTGCCCGCAGCCGGCAGCGTTGTCAATCCGTAGTCGTGCAAGCCCTTTTCGATAAGGGCGAGACCGGCGCGATTGTTGGCCAGCGCTGCGGCGAGGTGTTCGGTATCGTCAAGGGCAGCAATTGCCGCCACCTGCGCCAAGCTATTGCTGTTGAAGGGCAAACGCAGACGCTCCAAAAGCGCAATGAGCTCTGGCGCTGCAACGGCATAGCCACAGCGCAAGCCCGCCAAGCCATACGCCTTGCTGAAAGTGCGGGTTATCAACAAGTTGGGATGCCGAGCGAGGCGATCGATACCGTTTGGATAATCCACGGCCGTCATCAACTCGGCATAGGCCTCGTCGAGGACGACCAGCACATGCTCTGGCACCTTGGCCAAGAAGGCATCGAGGGCCGCCCCAGTAAAAGAGGTGCCGGTAGGATTATTGGGGTTGGCGAGAAAGACCAGGCGCGTGGAGGGCCCAATCCGCGCGGCCATGGCGTCGAGATCGTGGCCGTAGTCGCGGGCCGGCACTTGCACCAGTTCCGCCCCTACCGAGCGCGCCGCGATGGCATAAGAGGCAAAGGCATATTGGGAGACGATGACCTCGACCCCGGGGCCCGCAAAACAGCGACAAAGCATAGTAAAGATTTCATCGGAACCATTGCCGAGGAGAATCTGCTCCGGCGCGACTTCGAGGCGCTCGCCCAAGGCGCGGCGCAACTCCGGCGCCGAACCCTCGGGATAGCGCCCGAGATCGGGAACCGCGGCGGCAATGGCGGCCTGTACCTTGGCGCTGGTGCCCAGGGGATTTTCGTTGGAGGCGAGTTTGATGGCGTTGTCGATACTCAACTCGCGTTTTAGTTCGGCCAGGGGTTTGCCCGGCTGATAGGGTTGCAGGCCCTGCACCCAGGGCATGGTTTGCCATGCAGAAGTCATCAGTACACCGCCCGTGGATAGCTACCCAAAATGCGCAGGAAAGCCGCTGTCTCCTGCAGCGTGGAGAGAACCTCTTGCACCTTGGTATCTTGTTGATGACCAAGGAAATCGAGATAGAAAACATACTGCCAACGCGCACTGCGTGCGGGCCGGGATTCGATGCGGGTGAGGCTGATCTCGGCAGCCGCAAAGGGCGCCAGCAGAGCGTAGAGGCTACCGGCCCGGTGCGCGCCGCCAACGACGATACTGGTCTTGTCGGCGCCAGTGCTACGCGTTGGGATCTTGCCGATCACCCAAAAGCGGGTGCTGTTTTCCGGGTTATCTTCGATTCCCTCGGCCAAGATTTGCAGACCAGCGTGGCTTGCCGCCGCACGCGTCGAGATGGCGGCACCTTCGGGGTCGCTGGCGGCGCGCTGGGCAGCCTCGGCATTGCTCGGGGCGTCGCAGAGCTCAATGCCAGGAAGGTTTTGCGCCAACCACTGCCGACATTGGGCCCGAGTCTGATAATGCACGTGTACCCGCCGAATGGCCTCGCGGGGAATGGCGGCGACGAGATTGTGGACGATCCGCAACTCGACCTCGCCACAAATCTGTAGGGGGTAGTCGAGCATGAGGTCGAGGGTTTGATTGACTGCCCCCTCGGTGCTGTTCTCCACCGGTACCACCCCGAATTGGGTGGCACCGCTGTCGGTTTGGCGAAAGATCTCAGGGATGTTGTTTACCGGCACGAAGGCGGCGGCGTGGCCAAATTGCTTTTCGGCAGCAAGCTGCGAGAACGTACCCGCGGGGCCGAGATAGGCGACCCGTAAGGGTTGCTCGAGCGCCAAGCCCGCCGAGATGATTTCCCGAAAAATCGTACCAATTTGCTCGGCACTGTAGGGACCGGGATTTTGCGCTACCACCCGACGCAGAATTTCGGCTTCGCGATCGGGGTGGTAGAACTGCGTGCTGCCCGCCGCTTGCTTGCATTCCCCAACCGCTTGGGTCAGGCGACCCCGTTCGCCGAGGAGGCGCAGGATCTCGCCATCGACGCGGTCGATTTCCTGCCGCAAGGCCAAGAGCTGGGGATCTGGCGCTTCAGCCATGGCGACGCGCGAAATCGCCAAGAAAATCCACCAAAGCCTGCACCCCGGTTTCGGGCATGGCGTTGTAGAGGGAGGCGCGCATACCGCCCAGCAAACGGTGCCCCTTGAGCTGTAACAGCCCCCACTCTCCGGCTTCGCGCAAAAACGCGGCGTCGAGGGCGGCGTCGTGGAGGAAAAAGGGCACATTCATGCGCGAGCGATTGCGTGGGGCGACATCATTGCGATAGAAACCGCCGGACTGGTCGATGGCGTCGTAGAGCAAGCGCGCCTTGCGGGCGTTGCGTTCGGCCATGGCCGCAAGCCCCCCTTGCTCCAGTACCCAGCGAAATACCAGACCCGCAACATAAATCGCGAAGGTTGGCGGGGTGTTGTACATGGAATGCTCTTTGGCATGCACGGCATAGTCGAGCATGGTCGGCAGTTGCGCGCCAGCTCGGCCGAGGAGATCGTCGCGAACGATGACCAGGGTCAGTCCTGCCGGGCCGATATTTTTTTGGGCACCCGCGTAGAGCAGACCGAAACGGCTCACGTCGAGGGGTTTGGAGAGGATGTTAGAAGAGACGTCCGCCACTAAGGGCACGGAACCGAGATTAGGGATGAAGTCGAACTCGATGCCGTCGATGGTTTCGTTATCGGCATAATGGCAGTAGCGATACTCCCCCTGCAGTTGCCACTGCTCCTGCACGGGCACGGCGTGGTCGCGGTGTTCTGCATTGCTGGCGACGATATCGATATTCCCGCCCAAGCGCCGGGCTTCGGCGCTGGCCTTGCGCGACCATACCCCGGTCTCGACATAGGCGGCCCTGCCCGAAGCCAACAGATTGAGGGGGACCATGGCAAACTGCAGGCTTGCCCCGCCCTGCAGAAACAGCACCCGATAGTTGTCGGGGATGGCGAGGAGTTCGCGCAGGTCGGCCTCGGCTTGGGCGATGATGCCGCTGTACTCCTTGCCGCGGTGGCTCATCTCGAGGATCGACATGCCGCTGTCGTGCCAATCGGGAAGCTCTTCCTGCACTTGTGCCAACACTGGTTTAGGCAAGACCGCCGGACCGGCGCTGAAATTATAGATAGGGCGCTTCATAGGTCGTCGATGGGCAGCTGTCCCTGCCCCTCCTCGTCTTCTTCGGAGTCTGCAATGAGCG
The DNA here is from genome assembly GCF_031962545.1 of Candidatus Igneacidithiobacillus taiwanensis. Classification (NCBI taxonomy): domain Bacteria; kingdom Pseudomonadati; phylum Pseudomonadota; class Acidithiobacillia; order Acidithiobacillales; family Acidithiobacillaceae; genus Igneacidithiobacillus; species Candidatus Igneacidithiobacillus taiwanensis. The sequence goes on along the minus strand of NZ_JAVRKK010000022.1, from coordinate 5,148 downwards.
CTAGGCCGGCAAGATGCTCACCTTCGTTCAGAGTAATGAGGCGCACACCCTGGGCGTTGCGACCGGTGCGGCGGATTTCCCGTACCGCCATGCGGATCAGGGTGCCACCATCGGAAACCAACATGAGCTCGTCGCTATCCTGTACCGCCAGCGCTCCTACTACCTTGCCGTTGCGAGCATTGCTCTGGATGGCGATGACACCCTTGCCGCCACGATTGGTGCGACGATACTCGGCAACTGGCGTGAGTTTGCCGTAGCCGTTGGCGGTGGCGGTGAGGATGACCTGCGATTCGTCCACCAACTGTGCGGAGATGACACGGTCGTCTTCTGCCAAGGAAATGCCCCGCACCCCGCGCGCCGAGCGCCCCATGGGGCGCACCTTCTCTTCGGGAAAACGCACGGCCATGCCGTCGCGAGTGAAAAGCATGAACTCCCGTTGCCCGTCGGAGAGGCAGACGGCAACTAGCCGGTCACCGGGGTCGAGATTGATGGCGTTGATCCCTTGGCTACGCGGGCGAGAGTAGTCCATGAGCGGCGTTTTCTTGACCACACCAAGCGCAGTGACCATACACACAAAGAGGCCGTCCTGGAACTCCCGCACCGGTAGCACCGTGGTGATGCGCTCGCTCGGGGCCAAAGACAGGAGGTTGACGATGGGCTTGCCGCGCGCGCCACGTCCGGCCTGGGGCAGTTGATAGACCTTTTCCCAGAACACCTTGCCAAGGTTGCTGAAAAAGAGCACGTAGGCATGGGTAGAGGCGATGAACATCCGCTCGACGAAATCTTCTTCTTTGGTGGTCGTAGCGAGCTTACCGCGCCCGCCGCGACGCTGGGCGTTGAAAACCGCGACCGGCTGCGCCTTGATGTAACCGGCGTGGGTGAAGGTGACGACCATGTCTTCTTCGGCAATCAGATCTTCATTGCTGATATTGCCGGTATCGGCCACGATCTCGCTGCGTCGGACATCGCCGTACTGATCGCGGATGGCAATCAGCTCCTCGCGTACCACCGCCATCAAGCGCTCATCAGAACCGAGGATGGCCAGCAGTTCGCCAATCCGTTCCAACAGCCCAAGGTACTCCTCGCGGATTTTGTCCTGCTCGAGACCGGTGAGGCGATGCAGGCGCAAGTCGAGAATGGCCTGGGCTTGCGCCTCGGAAAGATGATAGCCGTCGGGCTGCAGACCAGCAGAGGGCTCTCCCCGTTCTCGTAGCAAGGCCGCAACCAAGCCTGGCTCCCAGACCTTTGCCAGCATCTGCGCCTTGGCCTCGGCGGGGCTCGCAGCAGCGCGAATGAGGGCGATCAGCGGATCAATATTGGCCAAGGCGACCGCCAAGCCCTCCAAAATATGAGCACGGTCGCGGGCTTTGTGGAGTTCGAAGACGCTGCGCCGGGTGACGACTTCGCGCCGGTGGCGCAGGAAGGCCTGCAGCAGCTCGCGCAGGCCGAGGGTGCGCGGCGCGCCATCGAGCAGGGCTACCATATTGATATTGAAAACGCTCTGCATGGCGGTGTGCTGGTAGAGGTTATTCAGCACCACGTCGCCAATAGCATCGCGCTTGAGTTCGATGGCAATGCGCATTCCCGACTTATCGGACTCATCGCGCAGGTCCGAAATACCTTCGAGACGCTTTTCCTTGACCATCTCGGCAATGCGCTCGATGAGCTTTGCCTTGTTGACCTGATACGGCAGCTCGCTGACGATGATGCTCTGCCGACCGGATTTTTTGTCGACTTCGATTTCGGCACGGGCACGCATGACCACGCGCCCGCGGCCGGTGCGGTATGCCTCGACGGCACCCTCGCGCCCCAGAATGATGGCCGCGGTAGGGAAATCGGGCGCGGGAACCAGGGCAAAAAGGGCTTCGTCGGAAAGTTCGGGATCATCGACCAGGGCCACGCAGGCCGTCATGACTTCGGTGAGATTGTGGGGCGGTATGTTGGTCGCCATACCCACGGCAATACCCGCCGAGCCGTTGATGAGCAGGTTCGGGATGCGCGCCGGCAAGACCAGAGGCTCGACTTCCTTTTCGTCGTAGTTGGGCCCGAAATCGACAGTTTCCTTGTCGATATCCGCCAGCATCTCATGGGCGATACGCGCCATACGCACTTCGGTGTAACGCATGGCGGCAGGGCTGTCGCCATCCACCGAACCAAAGTTTCCCTGGCCATCGATGAGGGGATAGCGCATGGAGAAGTCCTGCGCCATGCGGACGATGGTATCGTAGACTGCCGTATCGCCGTGCGGATGGTATTTACCGATGACGTCGCCAACCACGCGCGCCGACTTTTTATAAGGCTTGTTCCAGTCGTTGCTCATCTCGTGCATGGCATAGAGCACACGCCGATGCACGGGCTTGAGGCCATCGCGCGCGTCGGGCAGAGCGCGTCCGACAATGACGCTCATGGCATAGTCCAAATAGGACTGGCGCATCTCCTGCTCGAGGCTGACGGGGATGGTTTCCTTGGCGAAATCTACCATTTTTCTACTTTCCAACGTCGGGAATATCTTTGGATTATGCCAGCATTCCCGCCGTAACGCACTCGCTCAGCCACGCAGAGCGGCCAACCCCTCGCGCAGGGGCGCCTGCGCCACGCCCCGCTCGGTAATGATTCCGGCAATCAACTTGGCTGGGGTGACGTCGAAGGCCGGATTGCGCACGGCTACCCCGGCTGGTGCCATCGCTTGGCCTCCGCAGTTCCGTACCTCGTCCGCGGCGCGCTCCTCGATGACGATCTGGCTACCATCGGACATGGCAAAATCCACCGTGCTGAGGGGGGCGGCAACAAAAAACGGTATTTGATGATAATGAGCCAAGACGGCGAGGCTATAGGTGCCAATCTTGTTGGCGGCATCGCCATTGGCGGCAATGCGATCGGCACCCACGATCACCGCCTGGATGCATCCTGTGGCCATCAAATGACCAGCGGCAGCATCTACATTCAACGAAAAGGGAATTCCCTCTTTCTGCAGCTCCCAAGCGGTGAGACGCGCACCTTGCAGCCAGGGGCGAGTTTCATCGGCGTAGATCTGCCAGTCGCGGCCGGCGGCAATGCCCGCGCGAATGACGCCAAGTGCCGTACCATAGCCCCCAGTGGCCAGGCTGCCGGTGTTGCAGTGGGTAAGAATGCCGCCGCGATCGGGAAGGACTTGGACGCCAAATTGGCCCATGCGCTGGTTGTCGGCGATGTCTTGGATCAGCAATTGCTCGGCGGCTGCGAGCAGCGCCGCGCGGGCGCCAGCCGCGTCTTTACAGTGTTCGGCAAGGGCAAGTTGCCGGTCGATGGCCCAGGCGAGGTTGACCGCCGTCGGTCGCGCTGCCCGCAGTTCCTCGGCGGCAGAACGTAGCGCGTGGCGCCAATCGGACTGCGCGGCGGCATGATCCATGGCGAGGACCATGGCAAAGGCCGCGGTAATGCCAATGGCCGGTGCACCACGCACCACCATGTCGCGAATCGCCTGCCCCACTGCACGGTAATCACGCAGGGCCAGATAGATTTCCTCTTGCGGCAAACGGCGTTGATCCAACAGTTCGAGGGCGTCATCCTGCCAACGGATGGGGCGAATTTGCATGGTCTGCTCCTTGGGGTAACTGGGCCGGCGTCAATATACGAAGTGGGCAGGAAACTGTAAAATCGGGCGCATTCGATTCTAAGGAAAAACCGGCCATGTCCTCACTCCCTGTCCTGCGTCTACGCGCTCATGAAGATCGGCGCCTGCGTGCCGGGCATTTGTGGATCTACAGCAACGAAGTCGATACCGCGCGCACTCCCCTTACCGCCATCGAGCCGGGAGCGGTGGCACGCCTGGAAGACAGCCACGGCAAGGGCTTGGGGCTGGCGCACGTCAGCCCGCACTCTTTGCTCTGTGCCCGCTTGCTGACGCGCGATGTACGCGAGGAAATCGACGTCCACTTCTACCGAAAACGCATAGCCGCCGCCCAGGCGTTGCGCGCTCGCCTGCTGAGCACGCCGTTCTATCGCCTAGTGCATGGCGAGGGCGATGGGCTACCCGGTCTCCTCATCGACCGTCACGGAGAGTACCTCGTCCTGCAAATCGGCAGCCACGGTATGGAGCGCGATCTGCCCCTCATCGTCTCCGCGCTAGAAGCAGAAATCCCCCAGCGCGGTATCCTGCTCAAGGCCAGCGGTCCGGCGCGCGCCCTCGAGCAGCTGCCAGAACGCGTCGAGGTACTTTCTGGCGAGGTACCGGCAGAGATTGCCATCGAAGAAAACGGCTGTCGCTTTTGGATTGATCCCTATGGCGGTCAAAAGACTGGATGGTTCTATGACCATCGTCGTAACCGCGCCATGCTGCGCAGCTTTGCCAGCGGCCGGCGGGTGCTCGACCTATTCTCGTATTCTGGCGCCTTCGCTCTGCCCCTAGCTCAGGCCGGTGCCGCAGAAGTGATCGCCATCGATGCCTCCGCCAGCGCCCTCGCCTTACTGCAGCGCAATGCCGAAGACAATGGTTTGGGCAGCCAAGTGCAGGCGCGGCAAGGAGATGCCCTCGATCAATTGCGCCTGTTGCGCGACCAAGGCGAAAGTTTCGACCTGATCGTTCTCGACCCGCCAGCCCTCATCAAATCGCGCAAAGACAGCAAAGAGGGCACCCAAGCCTATCGCCGTCTCAATGACATGGCCTTGCGGCTGCTGCGTCCAGGCGGACTGCTCTTCACCGCTTCTTGCTCCTTCCACATGCCGCGCGACCAACTCCTGCACGAAATTCGCCAAGCCAGCCGTCGCAGTCCCTGCGTCATCCTTGCCGAGGCCGGGCAAGACTTGGACCATCCCGTGCCACCCGCCGTGCCCGAGAGCCGCTATCTCAAAGCCTTTTTGTTGCAACGGCCGGAATATACGGAAGACAGCCCGGACGTTGCCGATGGAGACGCAAACGGGTTTGCATAAGCTCAGAAACCTTTGGCACTCCTGCAGCGAAGAAGGAGCGCCATGCGGATACAGCACATTGGATATCGAGTCCGGGGATTTTACCGGGTAGCCGAGCTGGGGCATCTTTGGGAGATGACCCCGAAAGATGCACAGCACCGACTGAAGATTCTTAGGTTTTTCGAAAAGTACGGCCTGGAGGCCAGCGTGGATGCCTTTGGGGTGTCGCGCAGGACCCTCTACCGTTGGAAGAAGACCTTC
>NZ_JAVRKK010000021.1:0-28980 GCF_031962545.1 Candidatus Igneacidithiobacillus taiwanensis | reverse complement strand
CTACCCGGTAAAACCCCCGGATCCGGTACCCGACATGTTGAACCTGCATGGCACTCCTCCCTCGCCAAAGAAGTGCCAAAGGTTTGTGAACTTATGCATGCTTACATTCCGACCAGTCGGAAAAAAAGAGGCGACCAAGAAGGCCGCCCAAAACCACCAAAGGAGGAAGAAACATGCGCTCGCAACCATCACAGCTGCTTGCAAGAACTTAGAGAACAGGGTGGCGAAAAAGTTCCGCCGGCTACTGCTGAAGTTGTTACATTGTATTTCATGGCTGTTTCTTTAGTGTTGCAAAGGCTTCCAGGGCACGATCGCGGGCAAGTTGGTGGTCTACCAGCGGTGCGAGGTAGTCGCGACCGAGCACGACACCCTTATCGCGCCATCGCCCGGAGTCACTGCTGTATAGGGTGGCGGCATCGAGCGTGGCGAGTTCCGGCAGCCAGCGGCGTTGGTACTGGGCGTCGGCATCGAACTTTTCGGCCTGCAGGTAGGGGTTGAAAATGCGAAAGTAGGGAGCCGCATCCGTACCGCAGCCGGCTACCCATTGCCACGAGGCGCTGTTATTGGCCGGATCGGCATCGAGGAGGGTGTCCCAGAACCACGCCTCGCCAGCCTGCCAGGGTAGGAGTAGATCCTTGACCAAAAAACTACCCACGATCATGCGCACGCGGTTGTGCAGGTATCCTGTTTGCCAAAGCTCGCGCATGCCGGCATCGACCAGGGGGTAGCCGGTCTGACCGCGCTGCCAGGCGCCCAGCAGTCGCTCATCTTCCTGCCAAGGGAAGTCGGCAAACTCGGGGCGCAGAGGGGTGTGGGGCAGCTGCGGAAAATGGTAGAGGAGATGCCAGGAAAACTCCCGCCAACCGAGTTCCTGCAAAAACTTATCGGCGGCGCGGCGTTGCTCCGGCTGTGCTTCGACATGGGCTTGCACGCGCTGCCAGAGGCGGCGTGGGCTGATTTCCCCGTGGGCAAGATGGGGGGAGAGTCGCGATACTTTCTCGGCGGCGGGGTAGTCCCGGCCACTGGCGTAGTCTGCCAGCCGACTCTCGAGGAACTCCGCAAGTCGCGCCGCGGCCCCCAGCTCGCCCGGTTGCCAATACGCCAGAAAGGGGCTCGCCCAGTCGGGCCGACGCGGTTCCCAGTTCCAGTCGTTGGGGTCTTCCGAGGGCGGTACCTTTTCGCTCGCTTGGATTTGGTTTGGGATATCCCAGGGCGCATCGACCACCATATCGCGTATCAGACGTTTCCAAAACGGGCTGAAGACTTTGTAGGGTTGGCCGTCGCGGAGCACCTTCCAGGGTTCGATGAGGATATCGCCAGGAAAAGATTCGGCGGTAATACCGCGCACGCGCAGCATCTCCTTGAGCTGGCCGTCGATTTCCCGTTGCGGCGCGGCGTAGCGGCGATTCCAGTAGACCGCCGTGGCGCCGCTTTCCTGCACTAGCTCGCTGACCAGCGCAAGGGTTTCGCCACGCCGACAGACAAGGGGCAAACCGCGCTCGCCAAGGCGCTGTGCCAGCACCCGCAGGCTCTGGCGTTGCCACCATTGATAGGCCGCCCCGCGCTCATCTTGGGGATCACTGAGGAAGACGGGCAAGACCGGGCCAAGGGCGGCGGCATGCGCAAGGGCGGGATGATCGTCGAGGCGCAGGTCGTTGCGGAATAGTACGATGCTGGTCATGGGGTCCCCCGGGAGTGTCGTTAGACCCTACAAAGTTTGTTCGCGCAGGACAAGGGCTTGTCGCTGCCCGTGAAGTTGCGCCACAATCGCGGCAAATTGAGAAGGGAGCGAAACGTGATGAAGCGGAAATCTGGATGGCTTGGCTTGGCGATTTTGGCCGCGGTAGCGGTCTTTTGGCTGCCAAACTTTTTTCCTGGGGTGCTGCAGGCGGCGGCGGAGCAACTACAGGAAGCCGAAGCCGCACTCCCGCAGTCGCCCACGACCATCCCCGCCCAAGGCAGTATCGAAGTGGCTTTTTCGCCCCCTCCCGGTACCACCGATGTCATCGTCCGCGCCATGGGGGAGGCTAAGCATCGCCTGTGGATTCAGGCCTATAGTTTTACCAGTGCGCCCATTGCCAAGGCGGCCATGGATGCGCGTAAGCGCGGGGTAGAACTCCGGGTGCTCCTCGACAAGAGCCAGCGCACCCAGAAGTATTCGGAAGCGGATTTCTTTGCCAATCAGGGGGTCGATCTGCGCATCGATGACCAGCATGCCATCGCCCACAACAAGGTCATGGTCATTGACGACGACACCGTCATTACCGGTAGTTTCAATTTCACCCGCGCGGCGGAGCAGGCCAATGCCGAGAACCTGCTCATTTTACGCGGCAATCCGGCGTTGAATCAGCTCTATGCTGCCAATTTTCTGCATCATTGGTCACACTCAACCCCCTACCAAGGGCGCTTGGAAAGGGACTGACTCAGACCAAGCCCTCGAGCAACTGCACCTCCACCAGGGTACCGGCGGGCAGATCGCCGGCCTCGGCGGGCAGCACCATAAAGCATTCAGCTTGGGCCATGCCGGTGAGGATATGAGAGGATTGCGCCTTGACGGGAGCCACCTGCAGGCCTTCGGCACTAGCCACCAGGCGACCACGCTGGAAATCGGTGCGTCCGGGCTTTTTGCGCAGCGCCGTGGCGCAGGGTAGGCGTAGACGGGGAGCAACCCAGGGCGCCCGGCAGCCCATGCGTTTGCGTAAGGCCGGGGCAACGAACTGATAGAAAGTGACGATGGTCGACACCGGATTGCCGGGCAGGCCAAAAAAGTCCGCCGTACCAATTCGCCCATAGGCGAGGGGCCGCCCGGGTTTCATGTTCATTTTCCAAAACTGCACGCTGCCTAGGTTCTGCAGGAGCTCGGCAACATAGTCGGCATCGCCAACGGAAACGCCGCCGCTGGTGAGCACTAGGTCGGCCACTTTTGCTGCTTGCTGCAGGGTCGCGGCAATGCGATCGGGATCATCGTCGATGCGGCCGAAGTCGATGGCCTCGACTCCCAGGCGTCGAAGGAGCGCCAGCAAGCTGTGGCGATTGCTGTCGTAAATCTCGCCAGCCTGCAAAGGGCGTCCCAGGGGCTGCAGTTCGTCGCCCGTGGAAAAGAAGGCGACGCGCAGACGGCGAAAGACCTCCACCTCGCTCCGCCCTAGGCTGGCGAGCACGCCGAGTTGACTCGGCCGCAGCAGGGTGCCGGCAGGCAAGGCCAGTTCGCCCGCGGCCAAGTCCTCGCCAATGCCGCGTATGTTGGCACCAGGGCGTACCGGGGCATGCAGCTGCAGGATATCGTCGTTTGCTGCACATTGTTCCTGGGGGATGACGCTGTCGCAGTCGGCGGGGACGACGGCGCCGGTCATGATGCGCACCGCCTCGCCGGGTCCGACTTGCCCAAGGAAGGGACGGCCGGCAAAGGCGCGGCCAATGATGCGGCGCGGGCTGTCGCCGTCACTGCTACGCAGGGCGTAACCATCCATGGCGGAATTGGGCCAAGCGGGAATCGGCTGGGTTGCCAGTACATCGCGAGCGAGCACGCGATCGAGAGCGTTGTCGAGGCAAAGCCATTCGCTTTCTACTACGGGTTCCGAGGCGGCAAGGATGATGTCCAATGCCTCTTCCACACTTTTGGCATTCGGGTCGTGTTCGTTGTCTTCACAGCAAACGGCCATGGTCATTCTCCATACCAAGTCAGCAGAAAGCGGGCGATCGATGGCGGATCGTTGAGATCGAGGCAAGGGAGATCGGTTTCGATCGCCGCGTCCGTCGCCACCGCCAAGACTTGATCTCCGGCAAAGCGGCGCAAGGGCTTGCCGAGGGCGGCTCGATGCACCAGCAGCCGCGGCACCGGCCAATCGGTATTACCCTCGCTCAGCACCAGATCCGGGACCGGCTGCAGGGTGGCAAGCTGTGCTGCCCAGTCGCCGGGGGCAGCAGCGCGACTCAGATACCAGCGCTTGGGCCCCGCCAACAGCACCGGCTCTGCCCCCGCCTCCTGCAAGCGCCAACTGTCCTTGCCCGGTTGATCCCAGCGTACATCGTGATGCGTGGCCTTGATGGCAGCAACCCGCAAGCCCCGTGCACAGAGCAGGGGAAGGAGGGCGCAGAGTAACGTCGTTTTGCCCGCACCGCTGTATCCTACGATGCCTAACACCTTCACGCAATTGGCTCCTGCAGATCGGCGGGGGTGTTGCAGTTGCGCAGCTCCTCCGCCCGTAGCCGCAGCTGCTGCTGGGGGATGGCAGCAAAGAAATCCCCGGCACGGCGCTGACCGCTGGCGACGAAGCGTTGCAGTAGCGATAACAGCCGCCGATGTAGAAGGGCAATGACGGGGACGATGTCGCGTTCGTCGCGCGCCACTACCAAGGGCACGCCGCGGCGCAATTGCCAGAGCTGCCAGAGCAAATCATCGGGGAGATGGGGGGCATCGACCGGTACCACTGCCAACCAGTCGAACCGCGCTGCGGCGAGGCCGGCCAGAATGCCCTGCAAGGGGCCGGCAAAACCAGACTCGGCATCAGTGACGACAGGATATCCGAGCGCGGCATAGCGCTCGTGGTTACGATTGGCACTGATGAGGATTTCCCGTGCATGGCGCTCTAGGGGGCGGAGCGCATGGGTTGCCAGGGCGGCACCGCGATACTCGATCCATCCTTTGTCCTCGCCCCCCATGCGGCGCCCGGCACCGCCGGCCAGAAGTAGACCGGTGATGGGAAGGAGGAGGTGTTCGCTTGCCCTCGACATACCCCGATTCTGCGTCAATGTGCTATCCTTGCGCAATTTTTCGGAAGGTCGAAGCGCATTGGCAATTTGGGATTGGCTGACGGGCAGGGAGCAGCAGGGCACGGCGCCGCGCGGGGCGGTGGTGGATGCTGGCGTGCCGCCACAGGCGCGGGTGGAGGAGCTTCCCTTGCCGGAACCCCTATTTGTTCGACATTGGCAGGGCTTTGCGCGGCTGCCCGAGGACGTCGAGCTGCAGCAGGCGATCTATGTCTTTGCCACCCAGGCGGAATTTTTGCGTCTACTACCGCGGCAAGCCGCGCGCGCCTTCCTCGCCGAAAAACCGCGGCCAGATCTTGACGAAAATACCCTCACCGCCTTCTTTCAGGTGCTCTTTGGCGAGATAACCCGGCGCATGTACATCGACGCCGCCCGCCAGCGCCCCGAGGCCTTGGGCCTACGCTTCAGCCTCGCTAATGAAAGGACCGCCTCGGCGGCGGCGCGGTCCATCGTGGCGGCAGACCAGCATGCCATGGGGCCGGGCGTTTATCCTTTTACCCACATTCCCGAAAATCCCGATCCGGGTACAGAAAATCCCTTCGTTATCCATATTCTTTACCGTAAGGACCTGCAAGAATGAAAAAAATCGCATTTTTTCCGGGTGATGGCATTGGCCCCGAGATCAGTGCCGCGGCGCGCCAGGTACTCGAAACCGTTGCCGAGTTGGCGCAGATGCCGCTACAAATCGAAGAGGGACTGGTGGGCGGTGCCGCGGTCGACGCCCACGGCGATCCCTTGCCGGAGCCTTCCCTCGCCCTCGCCATGGCTGCCGATGCGGTCCTTCTCGGCGCCGTTGGTGGCCCCAAGTGGGATGCCCTTCCTCCCGCACAACGGCCGGAGCAGGGCCTGTTGCGGCTGCGCAAGGGGCTCGATCTTTACGCCAATTTGCGGCCAGCGCAGATCTTTCCGCAGCTCTTGGCCGCCTCGCCCCTGCGCCCGGAATTGGTACAGGATGTCGACATCCTCGTGGTGCGCGAGCTGACCGGCGATATCTACTTTGGCCAGCCACGCGGCATCGAAGTGGTGGAGGGAAAACGGCGCGGTTACAACACCATGGTCTATGATGAGGACGAGATTCGTCGCATTGCCCATGTCGCCTTCCGTGCGGCACAAGGACGCCGGCGGCGACTGTGCTCCGTCGACAAGGCCAACGTCCTCGAGACGACCCGCCTGTGGCGGGAGGTCGTCAACGAGGTGGCACGGGACTACCCCGACGTGACCCTGGAGCACATGTACGTCGACAATGCGGCGATGCAGTTGATCCGCAACCCAGCGCAATTCGATGTGCTCCTTACGGGCAATATGTTTGGTGACATTCTCTCCGACGAAGCAAGCCAGCTTACCGGTTCCATTGGTATGCTCGCCTCCGCCTCCTTGGGCGAGGGGCGGGGCATGTATGAGCCGATCCATGGCTCGGCCCCGGATATTGCCGGGCAAGACAAGGCAAATCCGCTGGCAACGATCCTCTCGGTAGCCATGCTGCTACGCCACTCCCTGGATCAGGAGGCGTGGGCCGTGCGCATCGAGAAGGCGGTGCACGCCGTACTCGACCAAGGGCTGCGCACTGCCGATATTGCCACCGGCGACAGCAAAATCGTCGGTACCCGCGCCATGGGGGAGGCGGTAGTTGCTGCGCTACGCGCGGGAGGACAGGCATGAAAAAGAATGCGTATACCGTAGCTATCCTCGGCGCCACCGGTGCGGTGGGCGAAGTGATGCGGGAGATCCTCGCTGAGCGCAATTTCCCTGTCGGCGAACTGATATTACTGGCCAGCGAGCGCTCTGCCGGCGGCACCCTCGATTATGCTGGCAAGACCCTGCGCGTGCATGATGCCGAGCAGTTCGACTGGCAGGGCGTGGATATCGGCCTCTTTTCCGCGGGTGCGGCAGCGAGCGAAATATACGCGCCGCGGGCGGTGGCAGCGGGCGCCGTGGTCATCGACAACACCTCACGCTATCGCTACGAAGACGACATTCCCCTGGTGGTACCGGAAGTCAACCCGCAGCGCATTACCGACTATCGACAACGGGGCATCATTGCCAACCCCAACTGCTCGACAATTCAAATGTTGCTGGCGCTCAAGCCCATCGCCGATGCCGTGGGCCTGGAGCGGGTGGTGGTGTCCACCTATCAGGCAGTCAGTGGCGCTGGCAACCGAGCCATCCAGGAGTTGGGGCGACAAACGCTGGGAATCTTCAAGCAGGAGGATGTGCCGCCTTCGGTATTTCCCAAGCGGATTGCCTTCAATTGCTTGCCGCAAATCGATGTCTTTCAGGAAAACGGCTATACCAAAGAAGAGATGAAAATGCTCTGGGAAAGCCGAAAAATCCTTGAGATTCCCGATTTGGCGCTTACCGCTACCTGCGTGCGAGTGCCGGTTTTCTATGGGCATTCCGAGGCCGTCAATGTGGTGACCAAAGAAAAGCTCAGTGCGGATGGATTGCGGCAATTGCTCGCCAAGGCGCCGGGTGTGGAACTCCTCGATGAGCGGGAGCCGGGCGCATGGCCAACGGCCCTCGACGCGGCGGGCAAGGACTCAACCTGGGTCGGTCGCATTCGCGAGGATTGTAGCCATGAGCGCGGCCTGAATTTTTGGGTGGTTGCCGACAACATTCGTAAGGGTGCAGCACTGAATAGTATTCAGATTGCAGAGATGCTCATTCGTGACCACCTGTGAGGCATTGGCGAATTGTATGGTCGCTCCGGTCGCGCAGTGGCTGCACGGAAAGGAAGGTAGCATGAAGAAATACTGGGCGCCGACCCTGTTGTCCTTGGGAATGGCTTTACCAGGAGCGGCGCAGGCTCTGGGGTTGGGGAATTTGATAGTGCTTTCCGGTGCCGGAGAGCCTTTCCAGGCGGAGATTCCGATCATTAGCGCGCATCCCGATGAAATCTCGCAGATGCGCGTTGGGCTTGCCGACCCTGCGGCCTACGCCATGATTCACCTGCCCGAGGCAGCCAGTTCTCGCGACTGGAAGTTTAGCCTGCGCACTGGGGAAAAGCCGGCAATCGTCATCCAGAGTCCTGCTCCTCTGCCCTCCGGCAATATCCCTTTTCTAGTGCGGCTGGACTGGGCGGGTGGGCAAATAGTCCGCGAGTACCACGCAGTGCCGGGGATGGTCTCGCGCGTACAAACCGGTCGAGCCAGTGATGCCTCCGCGAGTGCTCCCATCGATGATGACTATCCACCTAGCCTCGCGGCGCGGCGCGGGCGTGCAGCTACGACCGTAACGGCGGCCGACGGAAGCTGTCTCTACTTGCTCGCCAACACCGTGCGTCAGCAACGTGGCGTCACCCTTTTGCAGGCTATGACTGGGCTGTTTCGGGAAAATCCGCAGGCCTTCATCAATGGCGACCCGAATCTGTTACGGGCGGGCGCGCGGCTGCGGGTTCCTTCTACGGCCAGTATGCGTGCCATTGGCACGCGCGAGTCGGCAGCAGTCTTAAGGCTTGTGACAGCGCCCGAAAACAGGGGCCCGGCAGCGTTGCGTATTATGCGAGAAAACGATGGCTTCAAGATGGTTGCCTCAGCCTCGATTGCTCCTGCGACGCAAACTGCTAATGCGGTCAGCACCAAGAGAGGTAAAACAAAAAGTTCCAGTGCGGTTGCCGCGACGACACCGGCGCAATCGAATCCCGTCACGGCAGATGCCGCCTCGACAGTGGCGACGGGCAGCAGTGCTGCCGCCGCGGGTGGCAGCAATGATCAGCTAGAGGCCTTGCAGAAAGCCCTGCGCTTGGCGCAGCTACGTCTCAATATTGCCCAGCAGCAATTGTCGGAAAAGACGGCAGAGCTAAACGCTTTGCAACGGCAGACCCATGCTTTTCCCTGGCTTTGGGTTTCGTTGGGCGCCAACTTGCTCTTTATTTTGGCATTATTGTTGCTATTGCGGCGACGTCGGCAGGCTGAAGTAGGGGCTCTTACGGCGCCCTTTGTCGCTGCCGAGCAGGATCCGCGCTTACAAGGTCGCCGACAGGAGCCGGTGGTTGCGGCGCCGCCGATCGTCACCCCGCCAGAGAAACCGCGACCGATTGCCCCGGCTACGCCACCCGTTTCGCCTGCGCCGGCTCCTGTGCCTGCCTATCCCGTGCCCGAGCGCTTGCAGGCGCCGGTTGGTAACCCAATGGCGCCGCCCGTGCGTGGACCCTTGCCGCCAGTGGCTGAGGAGACGGATACGGGGCGGCAATTTGCTGTCGATCCCATCGAACAAGCGCAGCTCTACCATACCTATGGTAAGACGGATCTCGCAATTTCGGTTTTGCAGGAGGCCATCGAGCAAGACCCGCAGCGCCGCGCCTTTTACGAGCATCTGTTGCCGTTATACGTGGAAACCGGAAATCACAGCGCCTTTCTCGATCTTTCCGATCGCATGCGCGATCAATTTCACATCTCCGAGGATTCCCTTCTCACCTGGGATGAGCTGGGGCAGGGAAAAACCGCCGAGGCTGCGCGTTTGCCTACCGAACCCGCGGATCTACCGCAGCAACCCGTCGCTCCCAAAGCGCAGGAGCACGAGGAAGAGCCGCAGACATCCGATGCGCCGCTGCAACGGCTCGAATTCGATTTTGGGGATTCTTGGGCACACGAGGAAGCAGATGCCGAACCGGCAAGCCAGCCTACCGCCCACGGTCTCTTTGCGGAATTGGATGAGCACTTCAAGCGCCTGAGTCCAGAGGCTGAGCCGGTAGCCAAAGACGGCGGGGAATCTGAACATGCTGCCGCAGCTTCTGCCCTGTCTTTTGACGATGGCTGGGAACTCGGGGGCGCGCGTCAAGAGCAGGCGGCGACGCCGGATGATTGGGATGCATCGGGTCCGAAGCTCGAGTTGGCACGCGCCTACATCGAGATGAAGGATACAGCCAGTGCGAGAGAGCTACTCGAAGAGGTACAGAAATCGGGTAATCCCCAGCAACGGGAAGAGGCCGCGGCCCTGCTCTTGGAGCTTTGAGCCTTGCCGGTAGAGGACGCGGGCCAATCGCAGCGCTGGGCCCTGGGTCTTGAGTATGATGGCAGCGGCTATGCGGGTTGGCAGTGGCAGGATGGCCAGCGCACGATACAGGGAGAAGTAGAGGCTGCCCTGAGCGCGGTGGCAGACCTTCCCATCCGCGTGACCGTGGCGGGTCGTACCGATGCCGGGGTGCATGCCCTCTGTCAGGTAGTGCATTTTGATAGTCCCGTCTCGCGGCCGGAGATTGCCTGGGTACGCGGCTGTAACCGTTTTTTGCCCACGGCGGTGAGCGTACGCTGGGCAAAGCCGGTACCGGCAGACTTTCATGCCCGCTTTTCGGCTACCCAGCGCAGCTACCGCTATCTGATCCTCAACCGGCCGGAGCGTCCTGCTTTGCTTGCAGGTCGGGTGACCTGGGTGGCGCAAGCGCTGGACCACGAGCGTATGGCAGAAGCGGCGCAGCTGCTGCTCGGCACCCACGATTTTTCTGCCTTTCGCGCTGCCGGTTGCCAGGCCAAAAGCCCCGTGCGTACCTTGTCTCGCTTTGCCATCGTGCGCCAGGCCGATATGCTGGTCGCCTCCCTCGAGGCCAATGCCTTTCTGCATCACATGGTGCGCAATTTGATGGGGACTTTGCTCTTGGTTGGTCGTGGCGAACGACCCGTGGCTTGGGTCGAGGAAGTGCTGGCCAGTCGGGACCGCAGCCGCGCCGGTATGACGGCTCCCCCCGACGGCCTATATTTCCACTCGGTGGTCTATCCGGATAGATTCCGATTGCCCGGCTGCCCGGGCATTTTTGGCCAAGACGCGCGGTTTTGAGGGGGTACAGGTATGGTGCGGGTAAAGATTTGCGGTATCACCTCCGTAGAGGATGCCCTTGCTGCTGCCGCCGCTGGCGCCGATGCCATCGGCATGGTCTTTTATCCGCCCAGTCCGCGCAATGTGGAGGTGGCAACGGCACGGGAAATCCTGGCGGCGCTACCCCCCTTCGTCAGCCGTGTTGGGCTTTTTGTCAATCCGGAAGCGGGTTGGGTGGATCAGGTACTGGCTCATTGTCCCCTCGACGTTCTCCAGTTTCACGGCGACGAACCCGCAGATTTTTGCGCGAGTTTTTCTCGTCCTTACCTCAAAGCCCTGCGTCTTTGCGGCCCCTGCGACTTGCGCCCCTGGCAAGAGCAGTATGCCAGCGCCCAAGGGCTCCTTCTCGATAAACGCGACGAACGCGTTTTTGGCGGTTCCGGCCAAAGTTTTATTTGGTGGCATCTGCCTCAGGAAAGCCCAGCGCTCATCCTTGCCGGTGGCCTGACGATAGAAAATGTGGCGACCGCCATCGCCATCGCCAGGCCCTACGCCGTAGACGTGAGCAGCGGTGTGGAGATTTCGCCAGGACGCAAGGATCGTGGCAAAATGGAGCGATTCGTTGCACAGGCCCGTGGGGCAGGAGAAGGCGGAAAATGACTACGTATCAGCAACCCGATGCAAAGGGACATTTTGGCGTTTACGGTGGTCGCTTTGTTGCCGAAACCCTGATTCCCGCCCTCGACGAACTGCAGGCTGCCTATGCCGAGGCCCAGCGCGATCCAGAATTCCTTGCCGAGCTCCATAGCGAGTTGCGGCAATTCGTTGGTCGTCCCAATCCTCTTTACCATGCCGAGCGTCTTTCCCGCGAACTCGGGGGCGCGCAGATCTTCCTCAAGCGCGAAGACCTCAATCACACCGGTGCGCACAAGATCAATAACGCCGTCGGTCAGGCTTTGCTCGCCCGGCGCATGGGCAAACGGCGCTTGATTGCCGAGACCGGCGCTGGTCAGCACGGCGTCGCCACGGCAACCGTAGCCACCCGCTACGGTATGGAATGTGTGGTCTACATGGGCGAGGAAGACATTCAGCGTCAGTCCAGCAACGTCTACCGCATGCGCCTGCTGGGGGCGACCGTTGCGCCCGTGCGCAGTGGTTCGCGCACCCTCAAAGATGCCCTCAATGAGGCACTGCGCGACTGGGTGAGCAATGTCGAAGACACCTTTTATGTGATCGGCACCGTGGCCGGTCCCCATCCGTACCCGGAGATGGTGCGCAATTTTCATCGGGTCATTGGTGACGAGGCCCGCGCCCAGTGCCTGGAGCAGACCGGGCGGTTACCGGATGTCTGCATTGCTTGTGTGGGCGGCGGCAGCAATGCCATGGGCCTGTTTTACCCGTTCATCGAAGACAGCAGCGTGCGCCTGATCGGGGTCGAGGCGGCAGGCCTGGGTATCGAAACGGGCAAACATGCCGCACCCCTGACTGCCGGTAGGCCCGGGGTACTGCACGGCAACCGCACCTATCTAATGAGCGATGCCAATGGGCAGATCGAAGCCACCCACTCCATTTCGGCTGGCCTCGATTACCCCGGTGTGGGGCCAGAGCATGCTTTTCTGAAGGACATCGGCCGCGCCGAATATGTGGCTGTTACCGACGCGGAGGCCTTGGCCGCCTTCCACAAGCTCAGTCGGGTGGAGGGCATCATTCCTGCCTTGGAAACCTCCCACGCCATTGCCTACGCCATTCAGCTCGCAGCGCAGATGCGCCCGGAGCAAAGCATCATCATCAATCTTTCCGGCCGCGGCGACAAAGACATCCATACCGTGGCTGCCCTCGAAGGTATCGTTCTATGAGTCGTTTGGCCGAAATGTTTGCGGCGCTGCAAAAGGCGCGGCGCAGCGCCCTGATTCCTTTCGTTACCGCCGGTGACCCGAGCAGCAGCGGTGTGTTGCCCTTGCTGCATGCGCTCGTCGCCAACGGCGCCGATGCCATCGAACTAGGGGTGCCTTTTTCCGACCCCATGGCCGACGGCCCAGTCATCCAGGGCTCCAGCGAGCGGGCCTTGGCGCGCGGCGTCAGCCTGCGGCAGGTACTGTCTTGGGTGCGGGAATTCCGCCAGCACAATAGCGTCACCCCTATCATCCTCATGGGCTACCTGAATCCGGTCGAGACCATGGGCATGCAGCACTTTGCCGAAGAGGCCGCCGATGCGGGTGTCGATGGCGTGATCCTCGTCGACCTCACCCCGGAGGAGGCAGAAGAGGAGAGCGCGCTCTTACGCCGGGCGGGCATCGATCCCATTTTTTTGCTGGCGCCAACCAGCGGGCCGCAGCGAGTGGCAGCGGTCAAACGCCTGGGCAGCGGGTTTGTGTACTATGTTTCCCTGCGTGGTATTACCGGGGCGCAGCAGCAGGACTGGAACGAAGTGCTCGCGCGCGTGGCGGCTCTGCGCGAAGAATTGGCGATGCCCATGGCCATTGGCTTTGGTATTCGCGATGCGGCAACGGCGCAGCGTTTGGCTGCCGGGGCGGATGCGGTGGTGATCGGCTCGGCCCTGGTGCAGACCTTACAAGAGGCCAAGGATGACGCGCACGCGGCGGAATTGGCGGGGGCATTTTTGCGTCCGATCCGTGCTGCCCTCACAGCGGAGGCAGAGCGATGAATTGGTTCAGCCGCGTTCTGCCACCCAAGATCAACAAAAAGGCGAGCGAAGAGGCATCTGAAGCGAAGCGTTCGGTACCCGAAGGACTCTGGTCCAAGTGTCCGACCTGCCAGGCAGTGCTCTACCGAAGTGAACTCGAGCAAAATCTGCAGGTTTGCCCGCATTGCGGCCATCATCATCGGCTGACCGCACGGCAGCGCCTCGATTACTTTCTCGATCCGGAGCCGCGCCTCGAAATCGGCAGCGAGCTGGTGCCCGTCGATCCCCTCCGCTTCAAGGACCAAAAACGCTACAAGGAGCGCTTGCAAGAGGCTCAGGCAAAAACCGGCGAGAAGGATGCCCTCGTGGTCATGCGCGGCTTTGTGCACCAGCGTCCCGTGGTAGCAGCCGCCTTCGCCTTTGAATTCATGGGCGGCAGCATGGGCTCGGTGGTTGGGGCACGTTTCGTCAAGGCCGCCGAAACCGCCCTGGTCGAGCGCTGTCCGTTGGTCTGTTTTAGCGCCAGTGGCGGCGCCCGCATGCAAGAGGGGCTCTTCTCCCTTTTGCAGATGGCCAAGACGGCGGCCGCCATCGAGCGTTTGGGCAAGGCCTGTATCCCCTATATTTCGGTGCTCACCGACCCCACCATGGGCGGAGTTTCGGCAAGTTTGGCAACCCTCGGCGATATCCTCATTGCCGAACCCAATGCCCTTATCGGCTTTGCCGGCCCGCGGGTAATCGAGCAGACCATCCGCGAGAAATTGCCCGAAGGATTCCAACGCTCCGAATATTTGCTCGAGCATGGCGCCATCGATCAGATTGTCGACCGTCGCCAGCTGCGACAGCATATTGCGCAACAAATCGGCATCTTGATGCATGCCGAAACAGTGGCCTGAGGCAACGTGAAGACTGTGCTGCAGGCAAACGATCCAGAGCAGCTTCTCACGCACCTGGTCGGCCCGGCGCAGCGCATCGAATTGGGGCTGGAGCGCATGCAGGCGGCCATGGCGCGCCTCGATATCCCGCGGCAGTTGCCCTTTCCGGTAGTGACAGTGGCCGGCACCAATGGCAAGGGTTCGGTGGTTGCCTATCTCGAGGCCCTCGCCTTGCAGGCGTCGTATCGTTGTGCCGCCTATACCAGCCCACACCTGTGGGAGTTCCGCGAGCGCTTGCGGATCGATGGGCAACCCCTCGCCAACCAGCGCTGGATGAGCCAAATCGAGATGCTCGGGGAGAGGGTAGCAGATATCCCGCTGACCTATTTTGAGCTGAGCACCCTTGCCGCTTTGCGTCTCTGCCTCGAAGAGACGCCCGATCTCGCGATTCTGGAAGTAGGGCTGGGCGGGCGCCTCGATGCCGTCAATGCCGTGGATGCAGATTTGGCCGTCATCACTTCCATCGACCTCGATCACCAGCAGTTTCTCGGGCCGGACCGGGAGAGTATCGGACGCGAGAAGGCGGGAATTTGCCGTCGCGGTCGGCCGCTGCTCTATGGCGATACCAATGGCCCCTGCTCGTCGGTTTTGGCGGCCGCGGCGGCCTGCGGTGCGGAGCTGCAGGTGCTGGGGCGCGATTTTTTCCTGACTGCGACGGGAGAATGGCGCTCTGGCTCGGTCCAGTACGCGGTACCCCCGCCCCTAGACGATCATCCCAGTCAGTACAACAACTTAGGCTTGGCCCTAGCCGCCGCTGCGCGGCTCCAGAAGCGTCTACCGCGCATCTGGCCGCCGCCAGCACAATGGCAGGTACCGATTCGTCTGCTGGGGCGAAAACAATGGCTACGCCCCTGGGGGGCGGAGGGACCGCGGCTCTTGGTGGATGTGGCCCACAATCCGCAGGCAACGGGCGCCCTGGCAGAGCTGCTCGCGCGTGAGAAGGCACAGGTCTGGGCCTACTGGGGAATGATGGCAGATAAAGATCTGGCGGCTGCAATTGCGCCCCTGCAGGGACGCGTTTCTGGCTGGACTTTGCTCGCCATGTCCGAGAATCCCCGTGCCGCCGCACCGGCGCAGCTGCGCACCGTGCTGGGCGCCGCGGCCGGCGCTGGCGAAATCCCGCTGGCGGAGCTTGCGCAGCACCTGGCCGAGCGCGCCGCGACCCTTGCGCACGACGACATCCTCCTCTGTTTTGGTTCCTTTCAGGTACTTTCTGCCTTGCCCAGGTATTGGTTTCCCGATTGACCATGCACTGGGCGAATCTTGGTGTGCTTACCGTCGTTATCCTCAGCGTGTTGTGGGGCTTGGCACGGGGCATGATCCGCGAGTTCTTTGGCGTAATCGGCTGGGTGGGGGGCGTTTTTGTGGCTTGGCGTTGGGGTGGAAATCTCCTTGAGCCTCTTTTGCGTGGATATCTGGCGCCGGAATGGGTGCGACCCGTTGCCTACTTTGCTCTGTTTTTTGCGGTGTTGGCGACGACTACGGTGCTCTCCTTTCTGCTGCGCGGCATGCTCTACAGCGTTGGCTTCGGTATTCCCGATCGCATTGTTGGCGGGCTCTTCGGTTTGCTCCGTGCTGCCGCTATCCTCGCCCTTGTGATATTTTTGGTGGACAATTTCCGTTTTCAGGATGCGCCCTGGTGGCGTAATTCCTGGCTTGGGCAAGCGCGTATCGAGGCGATGGCGCATTCGGTCACGGCACCCGTCGTATCTTATTGGGAGTATCAAACGCGTGAACACACCCCAGACGACCGTAATCGATGACGATCATTTTCATGACGAATGTGGCGTCATTGGCGTGTTCGGTCACCCCGAAGCGGCAAATCTGACCTACCTCGGGCTCTACGCCTTGCAACATCGCGGGCAGGAGTCGGCCGGTATCGTGGCGGCAGAGGATGGTAAGTTACGTAGTCACCGTGGCATGGGACGGGTAGCCGATGTCTTTGGCAGCAAGGACCTCGCCAAATTGCCGGGTACCCAGGCCATTGGCCATGTGCGTTACTCCACTACCGGTGGTTCGGTGCTGCAGAATACCCAGCCGGTGTTCATCAACTATCGCCACGGCTCCTTTGCCGTTGGCCACAATGGCAACCTCGTCAATGCCACGGAGCTGCGCCTGCGGCTAGAGCGGGAAGGTGCCATTTTCCATACCGACATGGACACCGAAGTCATCGTCCATCTCCTCGCCCGCGTACCCGGCAACGATGCCGGCGAGCGCCTTGCTGCTGCCTTGGAGCAAGTTTCGGGTGCCTATTCTCTGGTCTGTCTAACCGAAACCCGCTTGATTGGCGCGCGAGATCCCATGGGCTTTCGGCCCCTGGTCCTCGGTCGGCTCATCGACTCCGGCGGTTTTGTTTTGGCTTCGGAAACCTGCGCCCTCGACCTGATGGGTGCCGAGTTCGTCCGCGACATCGCGCCCGGGGAGATGGTCATCATCTCCGCTTCCGGCATCGAGAGCCGCATGCTGGCGCCTACCCTGCCGCGCCGGATGTGCATTTTCGAGTATCTCTATTTTGCCCGCCCCGATAGCGTCCTCGATGGAATTCATGTCTATTCGGCACGCAAGCGGATTGGGCATGTGCTCGCCCGCCTGCATCCGCGCGAGGCCGACATTGTCGTGCCGGTGCCGGATTCTGGCGTGGCCGCGGCCATGGGCTACGCCGAGGCTTCGGGCCTGCCCTTTGAACTCGGACTGATCCGCAACCATTACGTGGGGCGCACTTTTATCCAGCCGGCCCAGCGCGGGCGAGATTTTGGCGTGCGGGTGAAGCTCAATGCCCAACCCGAGATCTTGCGCGGCAAACGGGTGGTTTTGGTGGATGACTCCATTGTCCGCGGTACCACCAGTGCCAAGATCGTCCATTTGATTCGTGCCGCCGGTGCCCGGGAGATTCATTTCCTCTCCAGCTCACCGCCGACCATCGGGCCCTGCTACTATGGCATCGATACCCCCGATCGAGCGCAGCTCATCGCCGCCCAACACAGCGTCGACGAAATCTGTAAGATGATCGGTGCCGACAGCCTCGGCTATTTGGAGGTCGATGCCCTCTACGAGGCGGTAGGCAGCCGCAGCCTGGGTTTCTGCGATGCCTGCTTCAGCGGTGATTATCCCATCCCCGTGGCGGCAGAGCGGAATGGTCGCCAGTTGCACCTATTGAAGGAACTACGATGAGCGAGCAAGAGGACTGGTGGCAGGAGTTGCATCCCGAAACCCTGGCGATTCGCGCCGGAAACCACCGCACCGCCGAGGGCGAACACTCGGAGCCGATTTTCCCGACCTCAAGCTTTGTCTTCGACTCGGCAGAGGAGGCGGCGGATCGCTTTGCCGGGCGGGCACCCGGCAATATCTACGCGCGCTTCACCAATCCCACCACGCGCATTTTCGAGGAGCGCCTGGCGGCCTTGGAAGGTGCAGAAGATTGTATCGCCACGGCTTCGGGTATGGCGGCCTGCCTGACCGCGTGCATGGGCACCCTGCAGGCCGGCGATCATATCGTCGCTTCGCGTTCGCTCTTCGGTACGACGGTGCAGTTGTTGCAGAAGATCCTGGGCCGCTTTGCCGTCGAGACGACCTTTGTGTCGCTCACCGATGCCGCCGCCTGGGAAGCCGCCATACGCCCCAACACGCGCATGCTGTTTCTCGAAACGCCTTCCAACCCGATGACCGAGGTCGGTGATCTAGAATTTTTGGCAACGCTGGCGCATGCCCATAATGCCCTGCTGGTGGTGGACAACTGCTTTTGCACCCCG
Source organism: Candidatus Igneacidithiobacillus taiwanensis (assembly GCF_031962545.1). Classification (NCBI taxonomy): domain Bacteria; kingdom Pseudomonadati; phylum Pseudomonadota; class Acidithiobacillia; order Acidithiobacillales; family Acidithiobacillaceae; genus Igneacidithiobacillus; species Candidatus Igneacidithiobacillus taiwanensis. The sequence goes on along the minus strand of NZ_JAVRKK010000021.1, from coordinate 11,134 downwards.
GTATTGCAGCAACCCCTGCGCTGGGGGGCGGACCTCGTCTTGCACGCCAATACCAAGTACATCGATGGTCAGGGGCGCACCTTGGGAGGGGCCGTGTGCGGCAGCCGTGCCTTGCTCGAGGGGCCGCGCAATTTTCTCCGTACCGCCGGTCCAAGTCTCAGTCCCTTCAATGCTTGGGTGCAATTGAAGGGCCTCGAAACTCTCGCCCTGCGTATGGAGCGCCACTGCGCCAACGCGGCAGTGTTAGCGCAGTGGTTGCAGCAGCAGGAGGCGGTAGAGGCGGTCTATTATCCCGGCCTGCCGGAACATCCGCAGGCGAATTTGGTACGCAAGCAGCAGCGTTTGCCTGGGGGAATCCTTTCTTTTGTGTTGCGCGGCGGGCAGCCGGCTGCCTGGGCGCTGGTCGATCAGCTCCGCATCTTTTCGCGCACCGCCAATTTAGGAGATGCCAAGAGCACCGTCACCCACCCCGCCAGTACCACCCACAGCCGCGTGAGTGCCGAGGAGCGGGCAGCGGCGGGTATTTCCGACGGCCTACTGCGGCTGAGCGTTGGACTGGAGCATGTCGATGACTTGCGCGCTGACCTGGCGCGGGCCCTGGAACGCTTGCCCCGTTGAGCTTTTGCGCTATGCTCAAAGAAAGCGTTGCACACCGGAACTAGCACAGAGGAGAACAATAAGATGACCAACTATCGACCATTGCACGTCCACCCGCTGGCTGACGACACCCAGCTGACCTATTTCAACAACGGTTTACCTTTGCATGTGTCGCTTACGGACAGCGCCCTCAAGGTGATGACCGATCTGCAACGGGTGCCTGCCGTGACCATCCGCTCCGAGGCGACGGTGGACGAGGCCCTGCAGCGGATGATCCATGCCGGGGTGCGCCTCCTCTTTGTGGAGAATGAATTTGGCGAGCTGGCAGGCATGGTCACTGCCCGCGATTTGATGGGCGAAAAGCCCGTTCTGCATGCCGCCGAAGAAGGCATTGGCCGTGACCAAGTGCGAGTGCAGCACATCATGGTGCGGCGCGGGCAAATCGAAGTACTCGACTTTGACGAAGTCAGCCGCTCCACGGTGGGCGATATTGTCCTGACCATGAAGGGCCTGCAGCGCCAGCATGCCTTGGTGGAAGAGAAAAATCCGCGGCCCTTGGTGCGCGGTGTCATCTCCATCAGCCAAATTGCCCGCCAGCTTGGGGCCAAAATCGAAACCGGCGGCGCGGTGCAGAGTTTCAGCGAACTGGAGCAGCTGCTGTCCCATCATGAAAGCTGACCGATGTAGCGGGCTCAGGCAGGAGATGCTTCTCCATGCCTGAGTCCCTGCCCCTATTTGCTGCCGTCGTACTCATCCTGATCAATGGCTTTTTTGTTGCGGCAGAGTTCTCTTTGGTGCGCCTGCGCAGTACCCAGTTGCGTTCCTTGGTTCAAGCGCACGCCTGGCGTGGACGTATTCTGCGACGGGTGCATCGCCACCTCGATATCTATCTTTCCGCCACCCAGTTGGGCATTACCCTCGCTTCGCTGGCGCTAGGTTGGATTGGGGAGCCCGCGGTAGCGCAGTTGCTACGCCCTCTTTTTCGGCTGTGGGGCCTGCAGCCCGAGGTACAAGAGTCGACGTCTTTTGCTGTAGCCTTTGTGCTGGTGGCCTTTGCTACCATCATCTTTGGCGAACTCGCCCCCAAGTCGTTGGCAATACGCAAAACCGAGCAGATTTCCCTGTGGACGGCGTTGCCGCTGTACGTCTTTTACTGGCTTCTCTATCCCGCCATCGTCCTCCTCAATGGCGTTACCCAACTGGTGCTGCGGATCGTGGGCCTCAGTGCTGGGGGTAAACCCAGCGAGAGCCCGCCTAGCCGCGATGAATTGGAGATGATCCTGGCACTGAGCCAGAGCCATGGCACCCTGGGCAGCCGCACCGGCGACATTCTCGAACGTGCTCTCGATTTTCACGAGTTGAGTGCTGGCGATCTGGCGCGACCAGCGGCGGATATGGTTTGTCTCATGGAAGGCGACGATCGCGCCAAGATACGCCGCACCTTGCTGCGCTACCGCTACACCCGCTATCCCCTCTGCGCTGGCGATCGTCAGCATGTGCGCGGCTTGGTGCATGTGAAGGATCTGCTGCCGGTCTTGCTCGATAGCCAAGGCGCGCTCGATTTGTTGCGTCTGGCGCGGCCGCTGCCAGCCGTTGCCAAGGATTTGCCCGCCATGGAGCTGCTGGCGCACTTTCGCTCCGGGCAGCCGCACTTTGCCTTGGTTGTCGATGCCTTGGGGACGATTACCGGTTTCGTCACCCTCGACCATGTGCTGGAAGCGCTCTTAGGGCGGATTCCCGATGAGTTTCGCCACTGGCAGCGCGATTGGCAGGAGCAGGCCGATGGTTCCTGGATTGGCAGCGGCAGTCTCTCCATCTACTCCCTGGAGCAAGTCCTCGACCGCGACATCGATGAGGCGGGCGAGGCGGATAGTATCGGCGGCTTGCTCATGCAGCGTCTCGACCGCTTGCCGGAGGAGGGCGAACGAGTGGAGTTTCGCGACTTCGATGTGCTGGTTTTGCGCCGGGAGGGTCCGCGTATTGCCTCCCTGCAGGTTTTCCCGCATCCTGCCGCCGATCCTGAAGAATGGTTTGCCTAGGTGCGTATCTCTGACTTTCACTATGATCTTCCCAGCGAGCTGATCGCCCAGGAACCCCTGCCCGAACGTAGCGCCTCCCGGATGCTCCTTGTCGATCCGCTCGCCGCTCGTTGGCAAGATTGCCAAGTGCGGGATCTCCCCGATCTATTGCGCCCTGGTGATCTGCTGGTCTTCAACGATACCCGGGTGTTGCCGGCACGCTTGGCGGCGCGCAAGGAGACGGGCGGTGCCGTCGAGCTCCTTCTCGATCGTATTCTCAGCGATCGGCGCGCCGTGTTTCTGGCGCGCTCTTCCAAGCCCCTGCGCGCCGGGATGCGTCTTGCCCTACCCGATGGCAGCTGGGCGAGGGTAGAAGAAAAACAAGAGATGCAGGTTTGGCTCGAACGCGAGGGCGAGGACTGGCTGGCACTCTTGGAAGCCCATGGTGCGGTTCCCTTGCCACCGTACATTCAGCGCGCTGCGGAGGCCGAGGATCGGGAACGCTATCAGACCGTCTACGCTCGCGAGCCCGGAGCGGTGGCGGCACCCACGGCCGGCCTGCATTTTGACGATGCGCTCCTGGCCCGATTTGCCGCCTTGGGTGTGGAAAGCAGCTTTGTCACCTTGCATGTAGGGGCGGGGACCTTTTTGCCGGTACGGGTGGATGACATCACCCAGCATCAGATGCATGCCGAAATCACCCGCGTTGGCGTTGAAACGGTGGCCGCAGTAAACGCCGCCAAGGCCCGCGGCGGCCGCGTGATAGCCGTTGGTACCACCGCCTGCCGTGCCTTGGAGAGCGCTGCTGCCGACGGCACGCTACGCCCCTATGCCGACGAAACCCGCCTGTTTTTGTACCCGGGTAAGGAGTTTCGAGTGATCGACGCCCTTTTCACCAATTTTCATTTGCCGGAATCGACCCTGTTGATGCTGGTGTCGGCGCTGGCGGGGCGCGAGTTCATCCTCGCAGCCTACCGTCATGCGGTCGCCCAGCGCTACCGCTTTTTTAGCTATGGTGATGCCATGCTGATTCTGCCCGGTGCCTTGGCATGAGCTTTTTTCAGTTGCTGGCGCGGGATGGTGCCGCCCGGCGCGGGCGTTTGCACTTTGCCCGCGGCACCGTGGAAACCCCGGCCTTTATGCCGGTGGGCACCTATGGCACCGTCAAGGGCATGACCCCGGAGGAGCTGCGTGAACTGGGAGCTGAGATCCTCCTCGGCAACACCTTTCACCTTTCCCTGCGGCCGGGCCTCGAGGTAGTAGAGGCTCTGGGCGGGCTGCACCGCATGATGCACTGGGACGGCCCGATCCTGACCGACTCCGGGGGTTTTCAGGTGTTCAGCTTGGGGGCGATGCGAAGTTTGCGCGAGGCGGGGGTGAGCTTTCGCGCTCCCAGCGACGGGCGCAAGGTTTTTTTGGGACCGGAAGAGTCGATGGACATTCAGGCGCGCCTCGGCTCCGACATTGCCATGGTCTTCGACGAATGCACCCCGCATCCCGCCGACCATGCCACGGCGCGGGCGAGCATGGAGCTATCCTTGCGTTGGGCGGCGCGCTCGCGAGCCAGTTATGCCGGCCCGGGGCGGCTCTTTGGCATCGTTCAGGGAGGCATGTTTCCCGATCTGCGTTTGCGGTCCCTGGCTGCCCTCGAGCGTCTCGACTTTCCGGGTCTCGCAATTGGCGGCTTGTCGGTGGGGGAGAGCAAGGTCGAGATGTTCCATGTTCTCGACCATCTGCTGCCGGAAATGCCGCAACAGAAGCCGCGCTACCTGATGGGTGTCGGCACCCCAGAGGATCTGGTGGAGGGCGTTTGGCGGGGTATCGATATGTTCGATTGTGTGATGCCCACGCGCAATGCCCGCAATGGGTGGCTGTTCACCCGGCACGGTACCCTCAAGCTGCGCAATGCCGAATATACGCGCGATCCCTTGCCGCCGGATCCGCAATGTCAATGCTATACCTGCCGCAATTATAGCCGTGCGTATTTGCGACATTTGCAGCAAAATCATGAAATTCTTGGAGCGCGCCTCAATACCTGGCATAATCTGCATTATTACCAAGAGCTTATGCAGTCCTTGCGGGCAGCCATTGCGGCCGGTTCTCTGGCGGAATTCCGTGCCAAATTCTACCGAGAAAGAGGTAGAGAGCTCCCGGAAACTGTCGGGTGACGAGAATTTTCGCACAAAAAATATTTGACGGCATGGAATAAAGTTTCTACCCTACAAAAGCGCCGAAAATTTCGGCAGCAACATAGCCATCGCCACAGAAAAAAGGAGTCTGGTCATGATCATGCATCTCATCGTTTTTCTCATCATTGGCGGTATTGCCGGTTGGTTGGCGGGCCTGCTGATTCGTGGGCGCGGTTTTGGCATTTTGGGTGATATTTTGGTGGGTATCGTCGGTGCTTTCATCGGTGGCTTTTTGCTGACGGCATTGGGCGTAGTCGCCCTGTTTGGGGCCGGAATCATTGGCTCGGTCATTGTCGCCTTCATCGGTGCGGTGGTGTTGCTGTTCATCATCAAATTAATCAAAAAAGTCTGAATCCCGATTTCGAGCCGAGTCCGGCGATGTGGCCCGTAGCGCGCTTCGCCGGCGAGTGGGCTGCCTCGCCTTTCCTGCCTGAGCGCGAGCGGCTACAATGGCCGCCTTCGCAGTAACCCGGAGGGGTTCATGGATTTTTCACCGATTGCCACTGCCCACGCTGCGACCACGGCTGCAGGTAGTGGTATGGACAGCATGCTCTTTCAGATTCTGCCCCTGATTTTCATCTTCGCCATCTTCTACTTTCTGCTGATCCGCCCGCAGAGTCAGAAGCTCAAGGCGCAGCGTGAGCTGATTGCCTCCGTTGCCAAGGGTGACGAGGTGGTCACTTCCGGAGGTTTGGCGGGCAGGGTGATGCAGGCGGGAGAGGAGTATCTCCACGTCGAAATCGCCGAAAATACCGTGGTGAAGATCCAGCGCAGCGCCGTGAGTATGGTCCTGCCCAAGGGGACCCTGAAAAAACTGTGAAGGCGTTGGCATGACCCGTTATCCCTGGTGGAAGTATCTAGTCATTCTGGCGGTGGTCATTCCCGCCGTGTTCTATGCCCTGCCCAATTTCTTTGGCTGGCATGCGGCCATCGATGTGCGCGCACCCGTTGGTACGCAGTTGCCACCGGTGAGCACCCTGGTTGGCTGGCTGCAGCAGAGCAAGATCCCGGTGAGCCGCTACGAGAGTAACAGCCAGGGAACGACCTTCTTCTTCCCCAATGACAATGCCCAGGGGCTTGCCGAAACGCTCTTGCAGAGTCGTTTACCAAGCAACGCGCAAGTCATTCTCTCGCAAAAATCGGCAGAGCCGCGCTGGATGAGCGAATTGGGTGGCCGCCCGGTGAATCTGGGTCTGGACTTACGCGGTGGTGTTTATCTCCTGCTGCGCGTCGATACCTCGGTCCTCATCCACCATCATCTCGAGGAATATCAAAACGGAATCCGTACCCTACTGCGTCATCATGACTTGCAGTATCTCAAGGTCGAGATGACCGGAGCGCAGCAAATCGGTGTCGAGATGGCGCAGCCCGGTTTGGTGGCTGCGGCCGTGCAGGCGATCAATAATGCCTACCCAGAATTGCAGGCGAGCGACAAGGGAAACGGCCAGATTGCGGTCGTTATGCCGCCAGCCACGGTCCAGAAGCAGACCGATGATGCTTTGCAACAGGCGATTGTGGTCATTCGTAATCGCATCGACGAACTCGGCGTGGCGGAGCCACAGATTCAGCGCCAGGGCAAAGATCACATCGCTGTGCAGCTCCCCGGAGTGCAAGACACCCAGCGTGCCAAGGCCATTATCGGCTCCACGGCACAGCTGGAATTCAAGATGGTGGCCAATGAAAACGCCCTGGCGGCTGCCCTCAAGGGGCAGGTGCCCGAGGGGGATGCCCTGTACTATGGGGCCAATGGCCAACCCTACCTGTTGCACAAGGAAACCGTGCTCACTGGCCGCTACCTGAATGGTGCGACGGCGGGGGTAGACAACAATACCGGAGAGTCGATCGTCAACATTAGTTTCGACAGCGTTGGGACGCGGATCTTTGGCGACCTGACCAGCAAAAATGTGGGCAAGCGTATGGCCATCCTGCTCGACAACAAGGTGGTCACCGCACCGGTAATCCAGGAAGCGATCACTGGCGGCCGGGCGCAGATCAATGGCTTCTCGAGCCTCAAAGATGCCAGCAATGTGGCAATCGAGCTGCGCGCCGGTGCCCTGCCGGCGCCGGTGCATGTATCGGAAGAGCGCACCGTGGGTCCGACCCTCGGGCAGGATTCGATCCACGATGGGGTTATGGCGGTGATCTTTGGCATGATCTTCGTCGTTGCCTTTATGACCTTGTACTACCGGCTCTTTGGCCTGATTGCCGACCTTGCCATTCTCGTCAACATCCTTGCCATTCTGGCGGTGCTCTCGATCATGGGCGGCACCCTGACCCTGCCCGGTATTGCCGGCATTGTGCTCAAGATTGGCTTGGCCGTGGATGCCAACGTCCTGGTTTTTGAGCGCATCCGTGAGGAATTGCGCCGGGGTATGAGCCCGCGCGCCGCCATCGATACCGGCTTCAAAAAGGCCTTTGCCACCATCGTCGACTCCAACATCACTGTACTCATCGCTGCCCTTACCCTGTTCCAGTTCGGCACTGGGGCAATCAAGGGCTTTGCCCTGGTGCTGACCATTGGTGTGCTGGTTTCGATGTTTACCGCCACGATGATGAGTCGCGGAATTGTCGAGCTGGTTCTCGGTAAACGGCGCATCGCCAAGCTCTGGATCTGAGGTACGCATGCAATTCGTCAAATCTGGTACCCATATCGATTTCATGTCCCGCCGTTGGATCTTCCTCGGCATTTCCCTGTGCTTGATCATCGCCTCTATCGCTGTCTTTTTGATTCGCGGGCTTAATTACAGCATCGACTTTACGGGCGGCACCCTGGTGGAACTGGCCTTTAGCAAGACGCCAGACCTTGGTACCGTGCGCGATACTCTGGGCAAGGCGGGCTATGCCGATGCCGTGGTGCAGACTTTTGGTGGCGATCATGATCTCTTGATTCGCCTGCGCACCCGGCCCGGCGAGAGTAGTGCCGTTGCTAGCAAAATCCTTGCTGTCTTTCAGAATGACCCGCAGGCCTATCCCGGGGTGCAATTGCGGCGAACGGAGTATGTTGGCCCCGAGGTGGGCAAGCAGTTGCGTAACAAGGGCATTCTCGCCCTTATCGTGGTAACCATCGGGATTCTGATTTATGTGGGTTTCCGCTTCGAGTGGCGCTTTGCAACCGGCGGCGTGCTCGCCATGCTCCATGATCCGATTTTGGTGGTTGGCTATTTCGCTATTTCGCAGCAAGAATTTTCCATGACCGTGATTGCCGCCCTATTGGTGATCATGGGGTACTCCCTCAACGACACGGTGGTGGTTTTCGATCGTATGCGCGAAGACTTGCGTGCCGCGCGTAACGGTAGCGTGGCGGAGATTTTTAACATCGCCATCAACGAGACCTTGTCGCGAACCGTCATTACCAGTTTCATTACCTTTATGGTTGCCTTGGCGCTCTTCCTCTTTGGCGGCCCGGTAATCCACGGCTTTGCAACCGCCCTGGTGATTGGTGTGGTGGTGGGTACCTACTCTTCGATTTTTGTCGCTAGCCCCATCGCCTTGTGGTTGGGCCTGAAGCGTGAGCATGTACTCAAGCGGCAATTCATTAGCGCCAAAGACCGCAAGGATGGCGCCACCCTGTAACGCTGCCTATTGAGCCCAGGCGGTCGATGCTTTACTGTATGCCTCGCCCGGAGAGGTACCGAAGTGGCCATAACGGCGCCGACTCGAAATCGGATGGGGGTTAATAGCCCCACGTGGGTTCGAATCCCACCCTCTCCGCCAACGATAGACAAGTTCCTGATATTTAAAAAGGGAATTTTCATTTCAATGGGTTGCGACTAAACACTGTGGCTAGACGTATAGCTAAACGTGAGGTCGAGAACCCTATGTATATCCTCGAACGAGGGTCGCTGTATCATTCCTCCCGTAAACTTCCAGACCGCTTCTGCGGTCAAGAAATCCCTCTCAGTTCCGGCCCCCGTAAGGTGGGAAGCAACGGTTACTCGCGGTTTTCTCTCGGGACTGGCAACCGTCAGGAGGCCCATCGCTTAGGCCGTCGGGTTGCTGTCGAGGTCGACGAGTTTCTGACGGAGCGGCGCGGCCCGGGAACGGATCGTGGCACCGTTTTACGCGCAGGGTGATGAACCGGCGGGCGAAGTCTTGCAGGACGTCTTCGACCGCATGTCGCCAGATGAGCAGGCCTGGATCCTGCAGGTAGCGCGACCGGTGCCACGGCCCAGTTTTTCCCAGGAAGAAATCCAGGCGGCCGCACAACTTTTTTATGCCGACGTCCTTCGGATAGATGAGGAGGAATACGGAAAGCTGCTGGCCAGTTTGCTGGATCCCCGAAGGAGGGAGTGCGAGGACGATGAGGATCCCGCCTTGCCGCTTCGGGACATTCCTAACTTCGTCGAGGATTTGCCCCCGCCAGGACCCGAAGGGGATTTGGAGATATTGTTCTCCATTAAGTTCTACATTCCGCACTATCTCCGCAGGGCGACGGGCCGCAGTGTATCGTTTTGGCGTCTTGGCGCGGGCTACGAGCCTTTTGTGCAGACCTTTCGGGCGGCTTCGCGCGACTTGCTGCGCCGACGCGCTGGCGAAGATGTGCCGACCCCTGCAATGCCCGTAGAGAAAGCCCCCCACGTCGCCCGCGTTTGGCTGGGACGATCTGGTGAATTACTGGCTGCGCGACTGCGAGCGTGATCCGCGCACGGCGCGCGAGATGCAGGGCTTGGTACGATCTTTCGGGGGTTTTCTTGGGAAGAAAACGCCAGCGGAAGTGAATCCCACCGAGTTTTGTGGAGGGTTTAACTCGTTCCTCATGCTGCTTTTGAGGTCGGCAGTTTCAACTGAGCATAGTAGTTCTCCTCTGCTTCTGCTGGGCTGATGTATCCTAGGGGGCCATACAACCGATCCGTGTTGTACCAGTGGACCCATTCCAAGGTAGCCCACTCCACAGATGCCCGGTTCTTCCAGGGACCGCGGTGATGGATGACTTCGGCTTTGTAGAGACCATTGACGGTCTCGGCCAAGGCGTTGTCGTAGGAGTCCCCCTTGCTGCCCACGGAAGCCGCAATACCCGCTTCTTCTAACCGCTCCGAATAGCGAATGCTAAGGTACTGTGAGCCTCGGTCAGAATGGTGCGTGAGCCCTTGGCCGGGGCGCCGGGAGTGGATGGCCTGCTCCAGAGCATCCAGAACAAAGTCCGTGTGCATGGATCCTACGGGAGAAAACGTCAATGATGAAGGCCACGTAGATCCACCCTTCCCAGGTCGAGACGTAGGTGAAGTCTGCCACCCAGAGCTGGTTGGGCCGCTCGGCGCGAAAATCTCGCTGCACCAAATCCTGCGGACAGGGACATTGTTGGTCTGGGATTGTCGTTCGTTGGCGCTTGCCGCGCCGAACCCCCTGCCAGCCTTGGGAGTGCATCAGGCGCTCGACGGTACAGCGTGCCACCGTGACTCCCTCCTTGCGCAGTTTGTGCCAAACCTTGACGGCTCCGTAGACCTGCCGGCTCCCTTCCCAGACCGAGCGGATAGCGGATAAGAGCTCCTCATCTCGCCTGGCTCGCCGGCTTCTCAATTCGGGATGTCTCTGGCACGCCACGGCGCGACGGTATCCCGATGGAGCTATCTGCAAGACCCGGCAGATAGGCTCGACCCCATAAGATGCACGGTGTTGGTCAACGAAACTCCTCAGCGCTTGCATCGGCGGTCGAGCTCCGCCTGGGCAAAAAACGCGCTGGCCAGCTTCAGGATCTCATTGGCTCGCCGCAGCTCCTTGACCTCCCGCTCCAGTTCCTGGATGCGCTGTCGTTCCGACGCTGGCATCCAGGGCCGGCTGCCGGCCTCTACTGCGCCTTGATTCACCCACACCCGCAAGGTCTTGGGGGTGCAACCAATCTTCGGCGCAATCGACTGCAGCGCAGCCGCAAGGGAGGGATACTCCTCTCGATGCTCCTCCACCAATCGCACTGCGCGAGACCGTACTTCCTGCGAAAACTTTTGACTCGATTTCATGGTATCCATGGCTCCATCTTTTCACACTTCAGAGCCTCCACGAAAACCAGGGGGATTCAATCTATTGTTGTTTCTTTCCGGGGTGGCTTAGGCTGCCCCGGAAGTTTTATCTTTTGAGCAGCTCTGGTGTAGTCGCGCTGGCGAGACTGGTGAAGGCAGGGCTTCCCCAAAACAACACTCTCGAAGGCAGAAATCGGTTGCTATCTCCCGGCAATCGACTGTGCAGATCTGCCCTTCAGCCTTTTGGTTCGTTTCCCTGGTCCACCCATCGCTGACTGTCACGGGTCACCCTAATGGCGCCACCCAGGGTCGGCATAATGGCGCCATTTCAAACTACCTGAAATAGGGTCTCGAACGGGGTCAAGAATGGGCGATT
>NZ_JAVRKK010000020.1:0-29732 GCF_031962545.1 Candidatus Igneacidithiobacillus taiwanensis | reverse complement strand
CCGCCCTCGGGCAGCACCGGATCATCCCAGCCGAGTTCGGCCGGCGCATAGAGATACACGGCATCTGCCACCGCCAGACTCGGGCCGAGGGTGTCTTTGTGGACGCCGAGCTTCATGGTGTTGGAGCGCGGTTCCAGCACCGCCAGGATGCGCTTGTTGCTACCAACGCGAGCGCGCAGGGCAGCGAGGGTTTTGGCAATAGCGGTGGGGTGGTGGGCAAAATCGTCATAAACCGCTACACCGCGGCGCTCGCCGCGCAATTCGAGACGACGGCGCAAGCCACGGAATTCGGCCAAGGCGGCACAGCTGGTGGGCAGCGGCACGCCGGCATGGCGGGCGGCGAGCATGGCCGCCAGGGCATTTTGCCCGTTGAACTCCCCCATCAGCGACCAGGCCCAAGCACCCCGCTGCTCCTTGCCCTCCCAAACGCTAAAGGCGCTGGCCTCGGCATTTTCCGGCCGTACCTGCCAGCCATCGGGATCCGCAAAGCTAAGCCCCGGCGTCCAATGGCCGCGCTGCCAGACCCGCTCGAGGGCCGCATCCTCCCGCGGACGGATAACGAGTCCGTTATCGGGCACCGTGCGCAGGAGGTGATGAAACTGGGTTTCGATGGCAGCGAGATCGGGGTAGATGTCGGCGTGATCGTACTCGAGGTTGTTGAGAATCAGCGTGCGCGGTCGGTAGTGGACGAATTTCGCCCGCTTGTCGAAGAAGGCGGTGTCGTACTCATCGGCCTCGATAACAAAGAAGGGGCTCTCGCTGAGGCGGGCGGAATTGGCAAAATTGCGCAGCTCAGCACCCACCAAAAAGCTCGGATTGAGGCCGGCGTATTCGAGAATCCATGCCAACATGGCGCTGGTGCTGCTCTTGCCGTGGGTTCCTGCCACTGCCAAAACCCAGCGACCTTGCAGAATTTCTTGTGCCAGCCATTCCGCCCCGGAGCGGTAGGGCAACCCTTGCCGCAACACTGCCTCGACCAGCGGATTGCCCCGCGACAAGGCATTACCAATCAGCACCAGATCCGGCAGCGGCCGCGGCAAGTCGCGCGCGTAGCCCTCGTCGACGGCAATCCCCTCGCGGGCGAGGAGATCGGACATGGGCGGGTAGATCCCGGCGTCGACACCGCTAACCTCGTGCCCCGCCGCCCGCGCCAGGAGGGCCAGACTGGCCATAAAGGTGCCGCAGATCCCCAGGATGTAGATGCGCATCGATTCAGTGCATGGTGCCGGGTTTGGGGGCATCGAGGCGCTGGTCGAAAATCTGTCCGGCCAGCTCGTAAAGGGCGTTGAGCTTCTCCTGTGCGTCGCGAAAACGCTTTTGCAACTCGACCTCGGCAGCCAGCACCGGGTGATCTTCGAGGGAGCGATTGAGCAGATCGCGAATCATACTCAGGCGTTCTACCACCTCAAAATACGACCAGGGATCCGGGGGCTGCGAATTGGCGGCACTGAGTTCCTGCTGGTAGTACCAAACCAGAGCAGCGCGGGTGACGGCACGGGCCGCGGTCTGCTCCTCCTGCTCCACCATCTGCCACTCGAAGCTGATGGGGTCCTGCCAATCGAGATAGGCGCGCCAGCGCATGCCCTGCTCATCAAAGAGATGCTCGATGCGGGTACCTACACCGCGGTCGGCAAGACGAGCAATGAGACGCTCGGTTTCTTCCCAGTCCTCAGCGTACGCCGAGGGCGTACCAAGGGGGATCTGATCCATCACCAAACGCTCGACCAGAACCAAATAATCGCGGTCGAGGGGCGCCCGACGCGCGTATTCCAAGCCTTCCTCGGGATTCAAAAGAAGGTCCCCTCGATCGGACTACTGGCATTGGCGTAGAGCTTGCGCGGCATACGCCCGGCCAGATACGCCTTGCGCCCTGCCTCGACGCCCAGACGCATTGCTTCGGCCATGAGGATGGGATCCTTGGCGCCGGCTATGGCGGTATTGAGCAGCACCCCATCACAACCCAACTCCATGGCCACTGCCACATCCGAGGCCGTTCCCACTCCGGCATCCACCAATATCGGTACCGTCGCCTGTTCGAGGATGATGCGCAAATTGTAGGGGTTGCGAATGCCAAGACCCGAACCAATGGGCGCTGCCAAGGGCATTACCGCCACACAACCCATCTCGGCGAAGGCCTTGCAGGCCACTGGATCGTCGTTACTGTAGACCATCACCTCAAAGCCTTCGGCAATCAGGGTTTCGGCCGCCGCAAAGGTTTGCCGCATATCCGGGAAGAGCGTCTGCGGATCGCCGATGACCTCGAGCTTCACCAGCGTCCAGTCGCCAAGTTCGCGCGCCAGCCGACAAGTGCGCACGGCGTCCTCGGCGGTATAGCAGCCAGCAGTGTTGGGCAAAATGGTGAAGCGATCGGCCGGAAGATAGTCGAGGAGATTTTCTTCGTTGGCGTGCTGACCAAGATTCACCCGGCGCAAAGCGACGGTGACGATTTCTGCCCCAGCAGCGTCCAAGGCCGCTCGCGTCTCGCGAAAGTCGCGATATTTTCCGGTACCCACCAGCAGGCGTGACTGAAAGCTACGCTTACCGATTTGTAAAAGATCTGCCATGTTCAACCCCAATGAAAAGCAGCGGATACTATACCCCTATCCACCGCCGACGGCACGAATCAGCTCGATGCGATCTCCGTCTTGCAGCGTGGTGGCGGCATGCAATCCCCGCGGCACGACCTCGCCGTTACGCTCCACCGCCACCCGCTGCCCGGCCAATCGCAGGCTTTCCAACAACATAGCAACGCTACTGCCATGCGGCAGAGTCTGGATGGCGCCATTGACCTGCACGCTGATTTCTTCCGCCATACCTACCGATCCCTTGCGACCCCTTTTGCGGCATTATGGCAGCAGAAGCGCGTTCCAGCATCTACCGCGCTGCGGAACGTTTACCGCCCACCGGGGTCGGAAGAGAGGAATACAGCACGGGAGCGAAAAATGCCGGTACGCATGGTAATAGGAAGGCCATTGACCTGGTGGCAGAAAGTGGGCGTCGTCGCCACACTCCTCGCGACCCTGCTGCTAGGGCTCGTTTTTTTCGCTCTGCTCCTTGGATTATTTGCTGCCCTCGCTGTCGTTAGCGGCATATGGATACTCTGGAAACGCTGGCGGCTGCACTCGGATAAGGTTCGTAAGGACGGCACCTTGCGCGCTGAATACCGAATTATCCGGCAAGAAGACGGGGACGAACGGCAGGACCGCTAGGCAACATCGCCTCCTGCCGAGCACCATTGCGGTGCGCCGCCAGCGCCATCCTGCAGAGCTGTGCTCTGTTGTAGTGCGATCTTGGTCTAGACTTTGGCCGTAAGCGCGCAGCCATCCTCGAGCACCTTTGCGCATAGAGCGCTATTGCCCAAATCTGGGGCCCAAGTACGGTGCACGCAGACTGGCACAGGATGTGCTGTTCAAGAGAGAGCAAACTCCGCGAGAAACGTCTATGCTAATGGGACGTCTAAACGGATGGGACGGCGACTTGGCCTGCGGGCAAGGAGAGTACCGATGAGCCTGTTCGATACCTATCAAGAGCGTTTCCTGCGCCAGCAGGAAAGTGTATTTTCCCTGGACGAATATTTGGAACTCTGTCGCAAGGATCCTCTGGCCTACGCCAGCGCGGCAGAGCGCATGCTTGCTGCCATCGGCGAGCCTAAGGTGCTCGACACCCAGGCCGATCCGCGGCTTGCGCGGATCTTCCTAAATCGCAAATTACTTACCTACCCTGCCTTTGCCGATTTCTACGGCATAGAGGATGCGATCGAGAACTTGGTGGCCTATTTTCGTCATGCCGCCCAGGGCCTGGAAGAACGCAAACAAATTCTCTACCTCTTGGGTCCGGTGGGTGCCGCCAAGTCGTCCCTCGCCGAGCGCCTCAAGACCTTGATGGAAAAGCACCCCATCTACTGCCTGGCTGCCAATGGCAAGGTTTCGCCGATTTTCGAATCCCCCCTCGGCCTTTTCGATCCCCGCGAAGACGGTGCCATCCTCGAAGACCGCTATGGCATCCCTCGTCGCGCTCTGCACGGAGTAATGTCGCCTTGGGCGGCAAAACGTCTGCGCGAGTTTGGCGGCGACATCCGCCAGTTCACCGTGCATCGCCTCATGCCCTCGCAACTGCACCAAATCGCCATTACCAAGGTCGAGCCTGGAGACGAAAACAATCAGGATATTGCGAGTCTCGTGGGTAAGGTCGACATTCGCAAGCTCGAGGACTTTTCCCAAGACGACCCCGATGCCTACGCCTATTCTGGTGGCCTGAATGTGGCTAACCAAGGGGTGCTGGAGTTCGTTGAGATGTTCAAGGCACCGATCAAGATGCTGCATCCCTTACTCACCGCCACCCAGGAAGGCACATACAACGGCACCGAGGGCTTTGGTGCCCTGCCCTTCCAAGGCATCATCCTTGCCCACAGCAACGAATCCGAATGGTCGGCCTTCCGTAACAACCGCCGTAACGAGGCTTTTCTCGACCGCGTCTATATTGTCAAGGTGCCCTACTGCCTGAGGGTTACCGAAGAAACCGCGATCTACCAAAAGCTCCTGCAAAACAGTGCCCTGGGGACTGCCCCCTGCGCTCCCGATACTTTGGAAATGCTTGCCCGTTTTTCGGTGCTGAGCCGACTTAAAGAACCGGGCAATAGCAGCTTGTGGTCGAAGATGGAGATCTACGACGGTAAAAGTTTGAAAGACAAAGATCCCAAGGCGAAAAGCCTGCAGGAGTATCGCGATGCGGCCGGTGTGGACGAAGGTATGGAAGGCATTTCCACCCGCTTTGCCTACAAAATACTCTCCCGTACCTTCAATTACGATGCCGATGAGGTGGCTGCCAATCCGGTGCACCTATTGCATGTGCTGGAAACCCAGATTCGTTCAGAACAGTTTCCCGAAGACTTGGAGAGTCGTTATATCGCTTTTCTGAAAACCGAGCTGGCGCCTCGCTATGCTGAATTTTTAGGTCTCGAAATTCAGAAGGCCTATCTTGAAAGCTATGGGGAATACGGACAAAATCTCTTTGACCGTTACATTCAGTATGCGGATTTCTGGTTGCAGGACACGGAATTCCGCGATCCCGACACCGGGCAACTCCTCGATCGTGCCTTGCTCAATGAAGAGTTGGAAAAGATCGAAAAGCCGGCAGGCATCGTCAACCCCAAGGATTTTCGTAATGAGGTGGTAAATTTCGTACTGCGCGCCAAGGCCGCCAATGACGGCATAGGTCCTGCGTGGACCAGTTACGAAAAACTTCGCTCGGTGATCGAAAAAAAGATGTTTGCCAATACCGAAGACCTCTTGCCGGTCATTTCCTTTGGCAAAAAGAGTTCTTCGGAAGAAGAACGCAAGCATCAGGACTTTCTCAACCGCATGACCAGCAAGGGCTATACGGAAAAACAAGTCCGTCTTCTCGTCGACTGGTATATGCGGTATCGCAAGCATCACTGAGCCGTTTGCCCGGTTCGTGGAGGTGTGGGCATGAGCAATATCATCGATCGCCGCATGTCCGGATCCCGCTCCAATGCCAACCGCGAGCGCCTGCAGCGGCGGGTGCGGGAGCGGCTCAAAGAAACGGTGGAAAAGATTGGGCGGACTGGGGCCATCGAGTCGCTGAGTCAGGGTGACAAGGCCGTCGTGGTACCGGCCAATGATCTGTACGAGCCAAGCTTTCGTCGCGATTCTTCCCAAGGCCCATGGGAACGGGTTCTGCCCGGCAACAAGACCTATCAACGCGGCGACGAGATCCCCAAGCCCGAGGGCGGTGGGGGCTCGGGTCGGGAGGGAGCCCCGGACGGTGAAGGGGAAGACGCCCTCGGCATCGTCCTCTCTTCGGATGAATTTCTCGATCTGCTTTTTGATGGGCTAGAGCTGCCCAACCTACGGCGCGGCGCTGGTGGCGAAATCAGTAGCGAAGTTTGGCAACGCAGCGGCTTTGTGCGCGACGGTAGTCCCTCCCGCATGCATGTAGCCCGCACCATGCGCGCGGCGCGTGCACGTCGCCTGGCCTTGCGGGCGGGCAAGCGACGCGCCATCGAAGAATTACAGGCAGAATATGAAGCCTTGCAGGCAGAGATCACGGCTCGACAAGCGGCGGGTGACGACACCCGCATCGAGGCAGAGCGCCTTGCCGAACTTGCAGAGCAAATTGCCGTCTTGCAGCGCAAGCTGCGTGCCGTGCCCTTCATTGACGAAGCCGATCTGCGCTTTGCCCACTTGGATCGTCACAGCCAGCCACGCAGTCGGGCAGTGATGCTCTGTATCATGGATGTTTCGGGCAGTATGGGCGAAACCGAAAAAGATCTAGCCAAACGTTTTTTTCTCTTGCTCTATCTCTTCCTCAAGCAGCAATATCAGAATGTCGAGATCATTTTCATCAAACATCACAGCGTCGCGCAGGAGTGTTCGGAAAAGGAGTTTTTTGCGGCTCGCGAAGGGGGCGGAACCTTGGTTTCGCCAGCCTTGGGCTTGGCTGCCGATATCGTCCGTTCCCGCTTCCCCGCTACAGAATGGAATGTGTACCTCGCCCAAGCCTCGGATGGCGATAATTATTTTGCCGACAATGCTGTGGTAGAGGAGATTGCTGGTGAGTTGTTGGAAGGTCTACGCGCCTTTTACTATCTGGAAGTAAATCGTGACGATGAAAGCCATTTGTACCAAGTTTTTGCGGGCTTGATGGCGGCATTTCCACAACTCGTCTGTACCCGGGCGCAGCAGCGCGAGGATATTTATCCGCTGTTTCGCAAATTGTTTTCCAAGGCGCAGGTGCATGATCATGGCTAGCTCCCTATTGTTCGAAGATAACGACTGGACCTTCAGCCGCATCAATGATGCCGATCGCGCCTGCGCACAGATTGCGCACGACGAACTCGGTCTCGATACCTACCCAAATCAACTGGAATTGATCAGTGCCGAACAGATGCTCGATGCCTATGCCTCCATTGGCTTGCCCGTCTACTACGCGCACTGGTCCTTCGGCAAGCAACACGCCATCGAGTCGGGACAATATAAGCGCGGAGAAATGGGTCTGGCTTACGAGTTGGTGATCAATAGTAACCCTTGCATCAGCTATCTCATGGAAGAAAATACCATGACGATGCAGACCCTGGTCATTGCCCATGCCGCCTACGGGCACAATGCCTTTTTCAAGAACAATGTATTTTTTCAGCAATGGACCGATGCCGAGGGCATCATCGACTATCTGAGCTTTGCCCAACGCTATATCGCTGATTGCGAAGAGCGCCATGGGGTACGCGAAGTCACAGCGATCTTGGATGCAGCACATGCCATTGCCCGCAATGGCATCGACCGGGCCCGGCGTCCGCGCAAATTGTCGGCGACCGAGGAGGAAGCTCGACGCCGGGAGCGGGAGCGTTACTTAGAACAGCAACTCTCGGAAATTTGGCGAACCTTGCCAGCCTCGGCGGCAGTCCGCCAAGAGGCCGAACGAGACCCGCCCTACCCGTCGGAGCCACAGGAGAATCTTCTGTATTTTATCGAGAAAAATGCGCCACAGTTGCCGAATTGGCAGCGCGAAATCCTCCGTATCGTGCGCAAAATCAATCAGTATTTGTATCCGCAGGGGCAAACCAAGATTATGAATGAGGGTTTTGCCTGCTTTGTGCATTACTACATCATGCATCGCCTGCATGAAACCGGGCAGATTTCCGATGGCAGTCTGCTGGAATTCTATGCCAGCCATACCGCAGTGGTATTTCAGCCCGACTATGACGATCCGCGCTATTCCGGGATCAACCCCTACGCCTTGGGTTTCCGCATTTTTCGCGATATTCAACGCATCTGCCTGGCACCAACGGCAGAAGACCGACGCTTTTTCGCCTTCGCAGGCGATCCGGACTGGAAAAAACAGATTCTTTTTGCCATGCGCGAATTTCGCGACGAGAGCTTCATTTTGCAGTATCTCTCCCCCAAGGTCATTCGCGATCTGCGTCTTTTTGCCGTGCAGAACGACCCAGATGCCGAGGCATATCGAGTGAGCGCGATCCACGATGACAGCGGCTACCGCGAAATCCGCGAGCGCTTGGCGCAGCAAGTAGCCGAGAGCAGTCGGCCACCCAATATCGTCATCGAGCGCGTCGATCGCTGGGGCGATCGTCACATGGAATTACGGCAGCTAGACAATAGCCCGCTCGTCCGCGTCGATGCCGAGCGCACTTTGGCCATGCTACAACGACTATGGGGTTACGATGTGTATTTGCACCTAGCAGACGCCGATACGCCGCTACGATACCCATAGGCATAGATCTGATCCCCATGTACTAGCAAGCATTCACGGCGGCACGATCATAGAGGAGCAGGAAGTGGATAGTTACAACGCGCATCCGCGCCAGGGAGACAAACAAAATTCAGCCTTTTTTGAGGAATGGTTGCCGCGACTCCTCGAGGAGCGGGACCGCCTCGGTCTCACCGACAATATCGGGCGTATCGATGCGCTCATGATCACGCTGGAGCCTGGGCACTCGGCGGCCTACATCCGCGAGCTTTGTCTGATGACTCCCTATAACTACTTGGTCACTCTGGATACCGATCAGCATTCGACGCATATCCTGCGTATCGATATGAATGCGCCAGACATTCTCGTGCGTGAAGTAAAAAACCCTGATCTGCGAGGAATTTTCCGCAGTTTGAATGAGGTCTACCCCATCGGTTCCAAAAAACCGAATTCGCGCTACATGGGGGAGATTTTCCAGGTACAGAATCTGCACGAAGTACTGGAGATTCAGAAGGCGCGCGAGGTGCGTTTTTTCAATCAGGAGCAGATTCGTCAGATGGAATTGCCGGGCAACATGGCCATCGTCAAGCCCTCACCCTACACTCACAACATCGTCGGCTATTGGGAACGGCCGGATGATCACATTCGCGTCTATTCCCTCGGCAACTCGCGGATCGATCCAGAGATGCAGGCAGCCTTCGAGGCGGCGCAGGATTTGCGAGAACAAGTCGGCATTGCCGATCTCTTATTGCCCATCGATCATCTCGCAACACGCGTTTATAGCCAAAATCGCGAGGTAGCCATCCTCGAGTATCTCAACCTGTCGAGCTATTACTACTGGGGTTCCTACGATATTCCCGACCAGAATTCGTCCACCAACGTTACCAAAAGCCTACATTATGAGGATGTTCTGCAAAGTCCGGCCAAGGTCTTTACTGCCGCCAATCATCCCTATTTTTGCAATCATCTCTTGCAGATTCCCTCACCAACCGAATCCTTTGTGCGCAATTTTGGTCCCCGTCTGCACCACATTGCGGTCGCGGTACGCGATGGACAAAGCGAAGGCAAAACCAATATCGATTATGTGGTTTCGCGCTTGGCCGAATGCGGCCAAAAATTCCTGTTGCAGGTGATCGGCTCAGAGCAGGAGGGATTGAAACAGATTTTTTCCCGCGCCTCGGAGCATACTTCGCTCATTATCGAGTACGTGCAGCGCTTTCACGGTTTTCAGGGATTTTTTACGAAGGACAATGTGGCCGACTTAACGGCAGCTGCAGGGGTCGAGGAAAGCCTGCGGAGTTTGGAACAGGAAGCAAGGCGTTAGTGCGGTGCGGGGGAATCCCCCGCACCATCGTGCTTACACCCAGCTGTCGTCGTCGCTGCCAAGGCCGAGGTCGCCGCTATCGTTACCCCAGGAGGTATCGGTCATACCGAAGTCGTTTTGATCGGTGCCAGACTGGGCGTCGTTGCCCTCATGCTTGCCAAAGAGGCTGCCGGCCAGGGCGTTTCCCGCCGCCATTCCGGCACCGATGCCAACGCCGGTGGCAATACCCGAGGCAAGCCCGGAACCTATGCCACCTGCGCCCGGCGTGGGACCGGCACCGTAAGGCCCGGGATAATTGGGATTTCCCTGCCCCGGGAAGCCACCGGGAAAGCCCTGCGGCTGCATCTGCCGGTAGGCCATGGCTTGCCGCCGACGACGCATAAACCAAGTAATACCCGCAATGAGGGCAATTAGCCCTAAAAACCAGCCAAGTGCGGAACCCAAGTGGGATTTCTGGGCAGCAACCGGCGCGCTCTGCTTGCTGTGCTTTTGCAATTGCTGCTCAAAACTAGCCAGCGCCTTGGGCTGCACAAAAGAAAGGCTGGGATCGAGTGTTTTTGCCTTGGCCAGGGCCGCCGCCGCCTCCTGCCACTTACCCTGTTTGGCGAGCAAACGCGCCTCGAGGTACTGCGCCTGCGCCGACTTGGGGTGCGCCGCCAAGACCTCCGACAGCTGCTGCTGCGCCTGGTCATAGTGGCCGCTTTGAATGGATTGGATCACCTGCGGGACCGAGGGCTCTGCCATGGCCAAAGGCGCCAGGAGGCTCAGACTGCAGGCGGTAATTCCGACCAGCAAGGTACGACGAATCATGCTACGCTCCTCAGTAATACCATCAAGTTTAGACTGAGGATAATATGCGTACGAAAGCGTCAAATTGCAAGGGACTACATCGTTTGTAACCATTCATTTTCGATTGACACCCTAAGCTCGATTACGCATTATACCGAACGGTCGGTCATATTCCGGAGCCTCCTCCTATGCCGTTTTCCTCGCCCCGCCGTCGTCTCATTGCGCTCAGCGTGCTCATTGCCCTGAGCCTTTCCGCTTGCAGCTTCGAACCCAAGCTGCGCGTGCCGAACGCGCCCAAGGACAACACTCCTTATACGGCCAAGGGGAACCCCGAGGGGACGACGGCGGCCGCGGGGCCAGCCGGCGTTGCGCAGTACTTCAATTACGGCAAGAGCCTCGATCAGGAGTGGTGGAAATTGTTTCACTCTCCAGTCCTCGACAACTTGGTGGAGACTGGATTGAAGAATAGCCCAACCGTAGCCCAGGCGCGGGCGCAATTGGAACAGGCGCAAGCGGTAGAGCGCGTGAATGCCAGCATCTTTTACCCGCAAGTGAATGGTAGCCTGCAAGCGAACCGTTCGAAGGCGTCGGCCGCGGCCTTTGGTAGAGGCACGGGCGGCTTTCGCTATTCTTTGGTCACCGGCAGCTTAAATGTCTCGTATTATCCGGACATTTTTGGTGTCAATCGTCTAGTCTATAAAAACAGTAAGGCCTTGGTGGACTATCAGCGTTGGGAACTAGAAGCCGCACGCCTGACCCTGTCGGGCAACATCGTCAACACTGCCATCGATATCGCGGCGACCCGGGCGCAGATCCAGGCCACGGAGGAAATCATCGCCCGCGAGAAAAAACTCCTACATCTTACGCAACTGCAATACCAAGCAGGCGCCATTGCCGATAACACGGTAGTCACCCAGGCCAGTGAACTTGCGTCGCAGGAAGCCAAGCTGCCACCCCTGCAACAGCAACTCACAGTCTACGAACACCAACTTGCGACCCTGCTCGGGGAGTTCCCGGGCGAGGCCGCGATTCCAACCCTGCAGATGGACCAAATCACCCTGCCGAAGGATATCCCCGTCAGTTTGTCTTCCACCTTGGTCAAGCAGCGTCCCGACATTCAGGCGGCTTTGGCACAAATGGAAGCTGCCAATGCCACCATCGGCGAGGCAAACGCGCAGTTTTATCCCACCGTACAATTGAGCGCCGCCATTGGCTCGACCGCCGCACATCCGGGGCTTTTCTTTGATCCAATCAGCAGTATTTGGAGCCTGGTCGGCAGTCTTTCGCAGCCAATTTTTCAGGGTGGCA
The DNA here is from genome assembly GCF_031962545.1 of Candidatus Igneacidithiobacillus taiwanensis. Lineage (NCBI taxonomy): Bacteria > Pseudomonadati > Pseudomonadota > Acidithiobacillia > Acidithiobacillales > Acidithiobacillaceae > Igneacidithiobacillus > Candidatus Igneacidithiobacillus taiwanensis. The sequence goes on along the minus strand of NZ_JAVRKK010000020.1, from coordinate 18,091 downwards.
AACTGCGCGCCCAAGTATCAGAAGCCAAGGCCGCTTACGAAGTCACTTATCAGAGCTATCGCAGCACCGTTCTCGGCGCCTTTAGCCAGGTTGCCAACGCCCTACGTGCACTGCAGCGTGACGCCGAGACCTTGCGCGCGCAGCAGACCGCCTATGAGGCCGCGCGCCGCTCCCTGCAGCTGAGTGAGGCCAGTTACCGTAGCGGTGCTAGCGACTATTTGACCTTGCTGACTAGCGAGATTCAGTACAACGCCGCAAAAATTGCCGTAGTCCAGGCGGAGTCGCAACGCTATCAGGATACAGCAGCCCTCCTCGTCGCCTTGGGCGGCGGTTGGTGGCATGACCCCGGCAAGGGGGCACCAAAGTTGCCCGAGGCCAAACCCGTGCAAACAGCAACGCATTGAATATATTCCCTTACTCCCCCGGCACTTTCTGCTCCGGAGATTTGAAATGAAGAAAGCCTACGCTATTGTCATCATTGCTCTGGTCATTCTGTTTGGCGGCATCTTCGGCTTCAAGGCCTTCGTCAACCACATGATCGCCAAGGCCATCGCCAATTCACCCAAGCCGGTGTTCTCGGTAAATGCCGCGCGGGTACGAGAGCAGCTCTGGCATCCGGAGCTAGAAGCCGTCGCTAGCCTTGCAGCGGTGCAGGGTACGGAAATCAGCCCGCAGATTGCGGGCAATGTTACCGCCATCCATTTCCATTCCGGATCGTACGTGCAGGCCGGGCAGCTGTTGGTACAAATCGACAATAGCAACCAGCTCGCGCAGTTACAGGTTGATCGCGCCAATCTGCACCTTGCCGAGGTTAATCTTCATCGCATCGAAACCCTGATCCGGGACAAAGCGGCAAGCCAAGCGCAGCTCGATCAGGCGCGGGCCACCTATGCCGTCGACCAAGCAGCAGTGCAAAATGACGAAGCCACCCTACGCAAGCTGGCCATCACCGCTCCTTTCAGCGGTTACATCGGCATTCGCAAGGTCAATGTCGGGCAGTATGTCACACCGGGCACAGCCCTTGCCGATTTGCAGTCGTGGAATCCGCTCTACGTCAACTTTACCCTGCCGCAGGCCGATCTACCCCTGCTACAGCTGGGCACGCCTATCCATTTCGTTTCCGACGCCACGGGCACGCAAGTCTTTCAGGGTAAGATTACCGCCTTGGGTTCTGCCATCAACCCGCAGACACGCCAAGTCGAAGTACAGGCCACCCTCGATAATCCGCACAACCTGTTGCGACCGGGAATGTTTGGGCAAGTGACCGTAGTGCGCAACGAAGAGCAGAAGGTGCTCACCGTGCCGGTTTCGGCCATCACTTACAATACGTACGGTAACTTCGTGTATGTAGTGGAGAACAAGACAGTGGATGGCAAAACCAGCCAAGTCGCTGTACAGCGGGTGGTCCACACCGGAGAGGAGCGTGATGGACAGGTAGCCATTCTGCGTGGTCTCAAGGCCGGTGAACTCGTGGTTACCGCCGGTCAGGTCAAACTCACCAACGACGCGCAAGTCAGCGTCGCCGCGCACTGAGGCCGCCCATGCGATTCACGGAAATCTTCGTCCGCCGACCTGTAATGGCCACGGCTTTGAACCTGGTGATTTTTCTGCTGGGGTTACATGCCTTCTTGATGATGACGGTGCGTCAATATCCGGCGCTGACCAATACGGTAGTGACCATTACCACTGCCTACCCAGGCGCCAGCCCTGCGACCGTGCAAGGTTTCGTCACCACGCGCCTGTCGAAGGTCATCGCCAGTGCGCCGGACATCGACTACCTGACTTCGAACAGCTCCGAAGGCGTGTCGACGATTACCGTGTACATGAAACTGGACACACCACCCAGTTCCGCCCTGGCCAACATTCAGGCCAAGGTGCAGCAGGTAACCGATCAGCTACCAACGGGTAGCCAGCTGCCGGTGATCAATGTTACCGTCGGTAGCACCACCGATCTGATGTACGTGGCCTTCTACAGCAACTCTCTGAATCAGCAGCAGATCACCGACTACTTGCTGCGTGTGGTGCAGCCGCAATTGGCCACGGTGCCTGGGGTGGGAGAGGCACAGATCCTGCCGCCTGGCGCAGGTAATGGTAATACCTATGCCATGCGCATCTGGCTCAATCCGCAGAAGCTGGCAGCCTTGAATATCACGGCGGCGCAGGTGGCCACGGCGTTGCAGAGCAACGACTTTATTTCGGCGGTTGGTCAAACCCGGGGCAAGACGGTACAGAACACCATCGTTGCCACCACCAACCTGCACAATGTTGCGGAATTCAAAAATCTAGTGGTCGCAAAGTCGGGCAATACGCTTATTCGCCTGAAAGATGTGGCGCAAGTTGAGCTCGGCGCGCAAAATTATTCTTCGTATGCCTTCTTTGACGGACGCCCAGCGGCCTTCATCGGCATCCAGGAGTCACCCTCGGCCAACTCTCTCGATGTGGCCAGCGGCGTCAAGGCAGCCCTAAAAAATATCGACCGTGCCCTTCCTCCCGGCTTGCACGAGGCCATCCCCTATGATGCCAGCGTCTTCATCAAAGCCTCTCTGGATGAGGTGCTGCTAACCATTGGCATCACCCTGGCCGTGGTACTGTTGGTCATCTTCCTGACTCTGGGCTCGTGGCGGGCGGCGGTCATCCCCGGCGTTGCCATCCCCTTGTCCATTGTTGGCGCTGGCTTGATCATGTGGGGCCTGGGGTACTCCATCAATCTGATCACTCTGCTCGCTTTCGTTCTCGCCATTGGTTTGGTGGTGGATGACGCCATCATCGTGGTCGAGAATGTGCATCGCCATATCGACGAGGGGCGCTCGCCCTTCGATGCCGCCATAATGACCGGACGGGAGCTGGGTTCAGCCATCGTCGTCATGTCGACGACCTTGATTGCGGTATTTGCGCCCATCGCCTTCATGGGTGGGCTGACGGGCAGTCTCTTTGGCGAGTTTGCCTTTACCCTGGTGGCGGCGGTCTTGATCTCCATGATCGTTGCCCTGACCCTGTCGCCCATGCTTGCCAGCAAAGTGTTGCGGCCAACCAAGAAGCACGGCTTCGAGCACTTTATCGATGCTCGTTTCAGTGCCCTGAGCCGGTTTTATGATCGCCTACTCCGTGGCAGTCTGAACTATGTCCCGGCCACCCTGCTCTTTGCGGCAGTAGTCTTTGCCAGCATTTATTTCCTGTTTACGACCTCCAAATCGGAGTTGGCGCCCCAGGAAGATCAGGGAATCATTTTCTCTGCCGGCACCGGTGGACCCACCATCACGCCCGATGCCTTGGTGGATTATGGCAAACAGATTCTGCATGTTTTCAACCAGTATCCCGAAAAGGCGGCGACCTTCATGGTGACCGGGATCTCGACGGGCAGCGGTGCTGCTACCAATAGTCTCTTTGCGGGACTGCGCCTGAAGCCCTGGAGCGAGCGTAGCACCACCGCCATGCAATTGCAGCCGAAGATCCAACAGGCTTTGCAGTCGGTAACGGGCCTGCAGGTGGCTTCCTTTTTGCCGCCACCCCTGCCGGGGTCTGCAGGCGGTCTGCCAGTGCAGTTCGTCATCCAAAGTCCGGGAAGTTTCAGAAAGCTCGACCAAGTGGCAGACCAGGTGATTGCCGCTGCCTACAAGAGTGGCTTGTTCTTTTACGTAACAAAAGATCTACGCATCGACAATCCAGAAGTGGTGCTCAAGATCAACCGCAACCTGGCCGGCAACTTGGGTATCAGCATGGCGAGTATCGCCCAGGATCTGCAGCCGCTCTTGGGGGGCAACTACGTCAACCGTTTCGATATGGAAGGACGCAGCTATAAGGTCATTCCGCAGGTGCCGGACCGTTTCCGCGCCGATCCAGGCATGCTCAAGCGCTACTACATCAGCACCGCCAGTGGTGCCTTGGTGCCCCTCTCCACCGTCGTCAGTATCGAGACGCGCACGGAACCACAATTCTTGCCGCAGTTCGATCAGCTCAATGCCGCCACCATCCAGGCGGTACCCAAGCCCGGCGTAAGCATGGGCGAGGCCTTGGGCTTTTTCCGGCAGGCGGCGGAGAAGGTTATGCCGAGTGATTACCAGCTCAACTACGCTAGTCAGTCGCGGCAGTATATGCAGGAGAAAAGCGGCCTGCTGGTCACCTTCCTTCTCGCTATCCTGCTGATTTATTTGCTGCTGGCGGCGCAGTTTGAAAGTTTCCGCGACCCGCTCATCGTTTTGATCACGGTGCCGATGTCGATCAGTGGTGCGTTGATCTTTATCAGCCTGGGGTTAGGCTCCATCAACATCTATACCGAGGTGGGCTTGATTACCCTCATCGGGCTCATTGCCAAGCAGGGTATCCTCATCGTTCAGTTTGCTAACACGATCCAGCTAGAGGAAGGCCTGGATAAGCGTGCGGCGGTCGAGAAGGCATCGAGTATTCGGCTACGGCCGATCTTGATGACTACCGCAGCTATGGTGCTTGGCGTATTGCCCTTGGTTTTTGCTACGGGCGCCGGCGCCGTGTCTCGCTACCAGATGGGCTTGGTCATTAGCACTGGTCTCGGCATTGGCGCCTTGTTCTCGCTCTTTGTGGTGCCCGCCATGTACATGGCGCTGGCAAAGGATATCCGCAACAAGCGCGAGCAACTCCTGGGCGGGGACACACCCGCCTAAGCCACGGATTTTTGCCGACTTCGATCAGCGCCGCCAATGCGGCGCTTTTTTGTGTCCGCTGGCTGGCTCCGCAAGCGCGCCGCCCCAAGCTTACCCCCAACACCCCCACATTCTTCTGCTATAGTAAATGCATCACCGGATTCTCTTATATCTTTACTGGTAAGACGTCCTGGGTATCCGGTGTGCGCCCCGAGCAGGTGTAGAAATTGTCTACACTTGAGGGGCAATGGCTGGCAGAGGAGAAGGATGCCGTGCAAACGCAATCCGCAGCATCGCCACAAAAACCCGTACTCTTGGTGATTTTTGATGGGTTTGGTCTCAACCCCAACCGCGCCTTCAATGGCTGGGCGCAGGCGCGCACTCCGCATCTAGACCACTACTTTGCGAGCTTTCCGCATACTGCCTTGCAGGCCTCGGGGCGGGCAGCAGGCTTGCCCGACGGGCAGTTTGGTAATTCCGAAGTCGGCCATCTTACCCTGGGCTCCGGTCGGGTGCTGCTCCAAGATTTGGTGCGTATCTCCGATAGTCTCGACGATGGCAGCTTTACCAAGATTCCCGCCTGGGCGGACTTTTTGCGCGACCAAAAACGGCTCCATCTCGTGGGCATGGTTTCCGACGGCGGCGTGCATTCCCAGATCGACCACCTGCTGCAGATTCTGCCCCTGGTGGTGGCGGCGGGCGTCGAACCCATCGTGCATATGATCACCGATGGTCGCGACACCGCACCCCAGTGCGCCGATCAATATGCGCAGGCAGTGCTGGATTGTCTGGCGAGCCTGGGGCGTGGGTGCATCGCAACCGTCTGCGGGCGCTACACGGCAATGGATCGAGCCGGTCATTGGGACCGCACCCAGCAGGCCTGGGAGGCTTTGATCAAGGGCCAGGGTGCCGTGGCAAATGACCCTGTGGCCGCCATTCATGCGGCATGGAAGCGCGGCGAGACCGACGAGTTCATCCAGCCCACGATTATTGGTGACCCGCGACAACACCGCATCGCGCCCCATGAGCCTGTCTTTTTCTTTAATTTTCGCTCCGACCGTATGCGGCAGCTGAGTGCCGCCGTAGGGATGCCGGAATTTCACCATTTTGATCGCGATGGCGAGGGCGCCCGCCCCGTGCTCTGCATGACTTCCTACAACGATGAATATCCTTTCCCTGTGCTCTTTCCACCGCAAGTCCCCAAACAGGTGCTGGCGGAACTCATCAGCGACGCTGGATTGCGGCAGTTCCATTGTGCCGAGACGGAGAAATATCCTCATGTGACCTATTTTTTCAATGGGGGGCGAGAGGAACCCTTTCCGGGAGAGGACCGTGAGATTATCCCCTCGCCACAGGTGGCAACCTATGATCTGCAGCCGGAAATGAGCGCGGCACAGGTAGCCGATCGGGTCATTGCCGCTCTCGAAAGCCGCAACTATGCCTTTGTGCTGGTGAATTTTGCCAATGGCGACATGGTCGGCCACACCGGCAAGATCCCCGCCATTCTGCGCGCAGTGGAGACCCTGGATCTGCAGTTTCATCGGGTCGTGCAGGCGGCAATAAAGGCGAGCTTTACGGTGCTGCTAACCGCCGACCACGGCAACTGCGATGAAATGGTGGACCCGGTAAGTGGTGCGCCGCATACCCAGCACACCGTCTACCCGGTGCCCTTCCTGTACATTGGCGAGCCTGCCGTTTCCCTAGGCATCGGGCGCGGCATTGCCGATGTCGCGCCCACCGTGCTGCAACTACTGGGGCTACCCCAACCCCCGGAAATGACTGGCCATTCTCTCATCCTGCCACAGAAACTCTAGGGATTCTCACGGAGTATTACCATGACTGCCAATCAACGCCTCCAGGAAATTCAACAGGTTCTTGATCGCCTGAAAGAAGACTATCCCGCCGAGATCAACGCGTTTCTCGGTTTTATGGGTAAGGCCGAGGGTAATCCGGCCCTCAGCACCCTCGAGAAGGAACTGATCAATCTCGCCCTCTCCGTTGCTGCCCAATGCGAGTGGTGCATCGCCCTGCATTGCCGCGGCGCGTTGGCCGCCGGTGCCAGTCGCGATGCCATCATGAGCGCCGCTTTTCAAGCGGTGCTCATGCACGGCGGGCCGGCCCTCATGTACCTGGTTCCCCTGACCCAAACCTTGGATGAATTACTGGCGGAGGCTGCCCATGGATAGATCGCAAATGCAGGGTCTGTTGCGCGATATGCTGCGTGCTCGCGCCTTTGAGGAGGCAGCGGCGCAGGGCTATGCCGAAGGCAAGATTGCTGGATTCCTGCATCTGTATCCCGGCGAGGAGGCCGTTGCCGTTGGGGTGCTGCATGCGGCGGAACCCGGTGACTATGTCGTCAGCACCTACCGCGAGCATGTCCACGCCCTAGTACGCGGCATCCCCGCGCGCCAGATCATGGCGGAATTGTATGGCAAGAAGACCGGGATCAGTGGTGGCATGGGCGGTTCGATGCACCTCTTTGATCGGGAAAGACGATTTCTTGGGGGCTATGCCATTGTCGGCGAGACCTTCCCAATTGCCCTCGGAGCGGGCTATGCCGTGGCCTACCGGCGCTTGCCGGAAGCGGTGATTTGCTTCTTTGGCGACGGCGCCGTCAACCAAGGGACTTTTCACGAAAGCCTCAACATGGCCGCTCTCTGGAAACTGCCGATTCTGTTCGTCTGCGAGAATAACCACTACCAGATCGGCACGGAAATCCATCGCCATTCCGCCATTGTCGACGTCTACAAGCGGGCCTGCGCCTATGGCATCCCTGCCGAACAGGTGGATGGCATGGAAGTGCTGGCCGTGCATGCCGCGGCGCAACGCGCCTTGGAGCGGGTACGCAGCGGCGATGGCCCGCAGTTTCTGGAACTGACCACCTATCGCTTCCGTGGGCATTCCATGGCCGACCCCGGCAGCTATCGGCCAGAAGCAGAGGTAAAGGCCTACGAGGCCGCCGATCCCATCGCCGCTGCCCTCCATGAGTTCCAGCTACGCTACCCAGGTGCGGCAGACTTGGCCGCTGCCGGCAACGATTGCCTGCAACGCTTTACCGACCATTGTTGCCAAGAGGGTCATTTGGACGAAACGGCGCTCGCGCGCCTACAAGCCGAGGTACAAGCAGAAATCGAGGATGCCCGGCGCTTTGCCGAGGAGAGTCCGGAGCCGAGCATGGAAGAGGCGCGGGCCATCCTAGCGCGCAACCATCGGCTGGAAACCGTAGTGGAGGCCCAAGCATGAGCGAGATTCTCTATTGGCAAGCCTTGAATCAAGCCCTAGATGCGGAACTTGCCGCCGACGATGCCGTCTTTACCCTGGGCGAGGATGTCGGCCTCTATGGCGGCACCTATCGGGTCAGCGAAGGGCTAATGGCCAAATATGGCGAGTGGCGGGTACGCGACACGCCCATCTCTGAAAATAGCTTTACCGGGCTAGGGGTGGGTGCAGCCATGCTCGGGCTACGCCCGGTGGTCGAAATCATGACCATCAACTTTGCGCTCTTTGCCATGGATTCCCTGGTCAATATGGCAGCCAAGATCCCGTTCATGTCTGGCGGTCAATTTCCCATGCCGCTGACCATTCGTATGCCCGGCGGTGTTGCTCGGCAGCTAGGGGCACAGCATTCGCAGCGCCTGGAGTCGATGTTCATGAACGTGCCTGGGCTTCGCATTGCCGTGCCCAGTACACCGCAAGACGCCTACTGGCAGCTACGGCAGGCCATCCGCAGTGATGATCCGGTGATCGTTCTGGAGCACGAACTGCTCTACTTCAGCAAGGGCGAAGTGGACACCCATGCCAGCGCGCCGCCCCTCCATCAGGCGCTGATCCGCCGCCCGGGTCGGGACCTTACTTGCATCAGCTATTCGCGTATGGTCCCCCTCGCCCTGGAAGCTGCGCAAGCGCTGCATGCCGAAGGCGTCGAAATGGAGGTCATCGACCTGCGCAGCCTCTCGCCCATCGACTGGGCCACCTGTGTGGAATCGGTGCTGCGCACCCATCGCTGCCTAATTGTGGAAGAGGACTGTCGCTTTGCCGGTGTTGGCGCCGAGCTTGCTGCCGAGTTACAGGAGCGCTGCTTCTACCAGCTCGATGCACCGATACAGCGGGTGGCCGGGCTCGATCTACCAACCCCCTTCAACGCGAAACTCGAGGCGGCGAGCATTCCCCGGCAGGAGGACATCCTCAAGGCTGCTCGTGCCCTGCTCAACTTGCCGCAAGGAGAATCGTGATGAAGCAAGCCATCCTGATGCCAGTGCTTTCCGATACCATGCAAACGGGGCGGCTGACGCGCTGGAACAAGTCCGTGGGCGATCCCGTCCACAAGGGGGAGGCGATTGCCGAGGTGGAGACCGACAAGGCGATTCTCGACGTCGAGGCCTTTACCGACGGCTTCCTTGCAGGTCCCTTGGCACCGGTAGACGAAGACATCCCGGTGCGCCAACCCATCGCCTATCTGGTCGACAACCGCGAAGCAGCGCTGGCAGCGGATGATGGTACTGCAACAGCAGAGAAAGCATCGGAAGCCGCTCCGGCGAAAACAGCAGCCAACCAGGCGCCCGCAGATACGACGCCAAGGGCGACGCCGGTCTCGGCCTCGCAAGCCACAGTGCCAACAGGCAAAGAGGATGCTTCTGTGCCAGTCTCCTCGCCACCAGTGGGGACGCAGATACCGACATCCCCACCCTCGCCACCTGCAAAACGGGAAATGTCCACCACCTTCCCAACCTCAGGAAATCTGCCGCGATCTGCCGCCGGTGCCTCTCCCTATGCCCGTGCCCTTGCCCAGGATCTGGGCCTTACTATCGAAGAAATCCAGCCGGGTGCCGATGGGCATATCCATGCCAGCGAGGTTTTGGCGGCAGCCTTGGCACCCCGGCCCGTTGATCTTCGTTATGGTCCGCCGTATCAGATCAGCAAACCCAGCGCCCTGCGCGAGGCGGTTGCCCGCAATATGATCGCCGCAGCGGCAACGCCGAGTTTCCGCATCAGCACGCGGGTAGATTTGTCGCCGCTCCACGAGCAGGGGAAAAGACTCAGATTCAGCTTTACCCTGGCATTGACCCGCGCTTGTGCTCTGACAGTGGCGGAAGACCCCTGGTTCAACGGCGTCTGGACGCCAACGGGCTGGGTTTCGCGCAGTCGGGTAGATGTTGGAATTGCCGTCGATACCGGGGCTGGCCTGATCACCCCGGTGCTGCGCGATGCCGCCTCCCGGCCTCTGGCAGAGCTGGCGGAGTATTGGCGCATTCTCCTCGGTAAGGTCAAAACCGGTCGACTCGCGCCCGAGGACTACCAAGGGGCAAGCTTTTACGTGTCCAACCTAGGCATTTTTGCCGAAGTCGAGGAGTTCGATGCCATCGTACCCGTCGGCGCCTCGGCCATCCTCGCCGTTGCGGCACCGGCGAGCGACGGGCGCACGCAGTTGACCCTGACTTGCGACCACCGCGGAATTTTTGGCGCCGATGCCGCACGCTTTCTACAGCGGCTAAGCCAACGGCTGAAGGATCCCACATGGCTGCAGTGAGCTGGATTCTGACCCTCAACAGCGGTTCGTCGTCCCTCAAATTTGCCCTGTACCGCTGTACTGGGGAGACCGAGGTGCAAGAACTGCACGGTGCCGTAGAACGCATTGGGCAGACGGCTGGGCGCCTATGGATCGAGCGTGAGGGGCAGCGGGTGCGGGATCAGGTGCAGGGCTTTGCCTTGGCAAAGGACGCCCTGCGTGCGGTACTGGAGGCGCTGACGGCGCTCGACTTGGCGCATCCCGATGCCGTTGGCCATCGCATCGTTTCTGGCGGGCCGCAGCACCAGGAGCATTGCCGCATCGATGCCAAACTCGTGCAAGACCTGCGGCGCGCCCTCCCCTTTGCGCCCCTGCATCTACCGGCGGAGATTGCCGGCATCGAGGCCGTTCAGGACCTATGGCCGCAGCTGCCGCAGGTAGCCTGCTTCGATACCGCTTTCCATCGTACCCTGCCGGAAATGGCAGCCCGCCTGCCCCTGCTCCGCGAGTTTTGGCAGGAGGGGATACGCAAGTATGGCTTTCATGGGCTCTCCTACGAATACATCGTCAGTGCCCTGCCCGACCACGGCCAAGCCCCCACCATCATCGCCCACCTGGGCAATGGGGCGAGCCTGGCGGCGATTTGCGATGGCCGCTGCCAAGACACCACTATGGGCCTCACCCCCACCGGCGGGCTGGTGATGGGTACGCGCAGCGGCGACCTCGACCCGGGTGTGCTGCTCTATCTCTTGGCAGAAAAGGGCTACACCACCAAGCGTCTGGAGCACTTGCTCAACCATCAGTCGGGCCTACTCGGGGTGTCGGCCTGCAGTGGCGACATGGAAGAGCTGCTACGGGCACGCGAGCGCAATCCCCAGGCACAGGAGGCCATCGCTCTCTTTGCCTACAGTGCCCGCAAGCATATCGGCAGCCTCGTGGCGGTCTTGGGCGGATTGCGCCGCTTGGTCTTTACCGGCGGTATCGGCGAGCACGCCAGCGCCGTGCGCTGGGCAATCTGTCGCCCCCTCGAGAGCCTTGGTATCCGCCTCGATGCCGATGCCAATGCCGCGGCCAGCAGCACGGCCCGCCGTATTTCGACAGCAGACAGTCCGGTCGAGGTGCTGGTCATCCCCACCGACGAAGACCGCAGCATTGCCCGCCACACCCATCGTCTGCTCATAGAGGCCAGCACCTGATCCGATTGCCTTGGAGGAAGCACCCGTGCCCTATCCCCATTTTGATGCCCTTCTCGCGGCGGTCAGCTCTCTCCCGCCGTTGCCGATTGCGGTGGTCGATGCCACCGAAGAGCACGTGCTGCGTGGCGCCTGCGCTGCCCATGCCAGCGGTATCATCGAACCGATCCTGATTGGCTCCGAAAGCAAGATCCGCTCGCTTCTGAGCACCCTCTGTAGCGAGTATTCCGGCTGCGCAAGCATCGAGATCGTTGCCGCCGAGACGGAAGCAGACGCTGCCGAGAAGGGGGTAGCGATAGTCGCATCCGGGCGCGCTAAAGCACTCATGAAGGGGCATCTGCATACCGATACCTTCCTCCACCCCATCCTTGCCCGGTGCCGCACGGAACGGCGTCTTTCCCATGTCTTCGTTGCCGATATCGCCAGCTACCCCAAGCTGCTCCTCATCACCGACGCGGCCATCAATATCAGCCCGGATCTCCCAACCAAGGCCGCCATCCTGCAAAACGCCATCGATCTCGCAAACATACTCGAGGTCGAGCACCCGAAGGCGGCGGTGCTCTCGGCGGTGGAGGTCATCAACCCCGCCATTCCCTCCACCATCGACGCCGCCTGCCTGGCGAAAATGGCAGACCGCGGACAGATCCTTGGGGCAGAAGTGGATGGGCCACTCGCCTTCGACAATGCCATTTCTGCCGAGGCAGCGCGGATCAAGGGCATCCGCAGCACGGTGGCGGGGGATGCCGATATCCTTCTCGTTCCGGATCTCGTCTCCGGTAACATTCTGGCCAAGGACCTGGAGTACCTGGCCGGTGCCAGCCTGGCAGGCATCGTCCTTGGCGCGCGGGTACCGATCATTCTCAATTCCCGCGCTGATCCGGTGCGTGCGCGCTTGGTTTCGACCGCGTTGGCGGTACTGATGCAACGGGAGGCGGCATCGTGCGCCTGAACGCTCCTTGTCAGCCCATTGCCACCCTCACCCTCAACCCGGCAGTGGATATCTCTTACGAGGTAACCCACCTGGTTCCCGATCAAAAGACCCACGCGTTGGCAAGCCGCTACGACCCCGGCGGTAACGGCGTCAATGTTGCGCGTGCCCTCAAGGAGATCCTGGTTTGCGCGCATAGCTGCTGCATCGTTGCCGGGACCATCGGCGAGCTGCTGCAACACCTGCTCAAACACGAGCTCGACAACCCCCACTGCGTGTCGGTGGAGGGAGAAACCCGCATCAATACCACCATCGTCCAGCAGGAGCCGGCCGAACAGTTGGAAGTGACGGCCACCGGCCCGCGCGTCTCGAGCATCGCGCTCGCCAGTATCACGAAGACCTTTCTCGAGCTCTGCGACAGCGGTATTGGCGTGCTCACGGGTTCCGTGCCACCGGGAGTGGGCGACGATATTTACGCCATCCTCGCAGAGCGGATACAGGCAGCCGGAGGAAAGGCCGTGGTTGATGCCCATGGTCCCCTACTCGCCAAGGCCCTGCCCCAGCATCCCTTCCTCATCAAGCCCAACCGCTATGAGTTGTCTCTTCTCTGCGGCCGGGAATTGCCGACCCTCGAAGCGGTGGCACAGGAAGCCCGCAAGATCCAACAGACCGGGGTGCAGTATGTCTGCGTTTCTTTGGGTGGCGAGGGGGCACTGCTGGTCGGTCCCGAAGGGAGTCATCTCGCTAAGGCACCGCCGGTGCAGGTGCAATCCACCGTCGGTGCCGGGGATTCGATGGTGGCAGGACTGGTAGCGGCCTTCGCCCAGGGAAAACATCCCGCAGAAGCCCTGCGCTTGGGGGTGGCTTGCGGCAGCGCCACGGCTACCCAGCCGGGTACCAGCCTTTGCCGCTATGACGACGTGATCACACTGCTGCAGCAGATTGACGTGCAGGCACTGGATTATTGAGGCCAACGTAGCGCAAGGAGAGACTGGTATGACCGAGCAGCAGACGGATATTTTGATTGTGGGTGGTGGCCCGGCGGGGATGATGGCCGGTATCACTGCCGCTCAGTTCGCCCCGCACAAGAAGGTCTTGGTGGTACGACCCGAGGCTGATGCCGTGATCCCCTGCGGTATTCCGTACATCTTTGGCACCCTGGGCGGCACCGACGAGGACATGGCCGGTCGCGCTCCCCTCCTCGCCGCCGGGGGGCAATTGCAGATCGGGCGGGTAGAGAGCATTGACCGCGGGCAACGTACGGCCATCCTTGCCAGCGGCGACATCATTCATTGGGAGCGACTGGTTCTTGCCACCGGCTCCGAAAACTTCATCCCGCCCATTCCCGGCACCCAGCTTGCCGGGGTTTTCAGCATTCAGAAAGACTACGAGGCCCTCGACCAACTCTTTTCTACCTTGATTCCCGGCATCAAAACCCTGGCCATCATTGGCGGCGGCTTCATTGGGGTGGAATTTGCCGATGAAATTCGCAAACGCGGCATTGCGGTGCACATCATCGAGATGCTGCCCCATCTGCTGCAAGCCGCTTTTGATCTCGATGCCTGCACTGCCGTGGAAAAGCAACTCAGCGAGCACGGAGTACACATCCACACCCATTGCAAGGTGGAGGCCCTGCTGCCCGACGCCGCCGGCAACAAAGTGGCGCAGGTGCAGATTGCCGGCCAGCCACCCTTGGCCGTGGATGCAGTACTGATCGCCATCGGCACCCGCCCCAATGTTACCTTGGCCAAGGCCATGGGCCTTACCCTGAGCCGTTCCGGGGGCATTTGGGTCGACGCCTTTCAGCGCAGTCGCGAAGACCACGCCATCTTTGCCGTTGGCGATTGTGCCCACAAACAGGATTTTTTTACCCGCAAGGCGAGTCACGCCATGATTGCCTCGCAAGCAGCAGCGGAGGGTCGGATTGCCGGCATGAACCTCTACGGCCTGCGCGAACTCCGCCACAGCGCCGGGTCGGTGAGTGTCTATGCCAGCGAAATCGATGGTCTGGCCTTTGGCGTAGCCGGCCTGACCCAGCAGCAGGCAGAAAGCGAGGGCTTTCCCATTCTCGTCGGCGAGGCCCGCCTGCCCGATCATCATCCCGCCTCCATGCCCAATACTCAGGAGGTCTACTGCCGGGTGATTTTTGCTGCCGATTCTCTGCAACTGCTGGGTGCGCAGGTTTTGGGTGGGGCGACCACCGGCGAGTTGGTCAACACCATGGGCCTGGCCATCCAGATGCGGGCGACCGCCCCCGACATCGCCAGTATGCAGTTTGGCAGCCAGCCGCGCCTGACCCCTTCCCTGCACCCCCTGGTGGCCGCCACCGGCGACGCCCTGCGCCGCCACTACGCCCACCTGCACCCCTGTGTCGAATGAGCAAGGAGACCGCGATGAAGACCCTACTGCAAGCCCCCATCGGAATTTCGGCCGACGCCGAGCGCCGCTGGGAAGAAAACTATCGGCTGGTTACGCAAGATTCGGGACGCCTCTTTTTGATGGCCGGTGACCAGAAGGTCGAACATCTCAACGACGACTTCGTGGGCGGGACCGCAGCCGACGACGACGCCGATCCCGAACACCTGTTTCGCATTGCCAGCGCCGCGCCCATTGGCTGCTTTGCAGCGCAACTCGGCCTCATTGCCCGCTATGGTCGCGACTACCCGCAGATACCCTACCTGCTCAAACTCAACAGCAAGACGCACCTCGTCAAGACTGCCGAGCAAGACCCTCGCAGCCTGCAGTGGCAGAGCATGGCACAGGTGCGCGATTTTCTGCGCTACAGCCGTATCCGCGTTGTCGGGGTGGGCTACACCATTTATCCGGGGTCGATCTACGAGGCAGAGATGCTGCGCGAGGCCGCGCAATTGGTGCATGATGCTCACCAGTTGGGCCTACTGGCAGTGATTTGGGCCTACCCGCGCGGTAAGGCGGTAGGACCACGAGAGCAGGATCCGCATCTGATTGCCGGGGCGGCGGGGCTGGTCGCCTGCCTGGGCGCGGACTTTGCCAAAGTGAATCCGCCCCTGGACGCCGACGGTAAGATGGACGCCAAGCTGCTTGGCGAGGCGGTAGCTGCCGCCGGGCGCACCCGGGTCATCTGCGCCGGCGGGTCGGAAACGACCGCCCCGGAATTTCTCCAACGCCTGCAAGACCAGTTAGAACTCGGCGGTACCGCTGGCTGCGCCACGGGCCGCAACGTCCACCAGCGCTCCCTACCCGAGGCCGTGCGCTTTTGCACTGCCGTGCACGCCATCGTCGTCAAGGGCCAAACGGCAGAACAGGCCAGCCAGTTGCTCGAAGGTCCGACCCCGTGATCCAGCTCCCCAGCCATCACAGCAAGATCGTCTGCACCATAGGCCCCGCCTCGGATGCCCTACACACCCTCGAGGCGATGCTGCATGCCGGTATGAATGTGGCCCGCCTCAATCTCGCCCACGGCACCCCGGCAGAACACGAGGCACGCATTGCCCGTATCCGCAAGGCGGCCGAGAAAACCCAGCGGCGGGTTGCCATCCTGGCCGACCTACCGGGCCCCAAAATCCGCATCGGCACCTTGCCGGCACCGGTGCAGCTACGCGCCGGCAGCCAAGTTCGCCTTGCTCCGCAAGCGGCAGGCACCGCCGAGGAAATCCCTCTCGAGTTACCACCCCTCTCCCGACCGCTGCAACAGGGCGACCGCATCTTTCTGAATGATGGCTTCCTCGAGTTACGTGTCGAGGACGTGGACGAGGCCGGCCTACACTGTCGCGTCGTGGTCGGCGGCACTCTGCTCTCGCACAAAGGGGTGAATCTGCCCGAAATTTCCCTGCAAGGGGGTGCCGTAACCAGCGAGGATCGGAAACTATTGGCCTTTGCCCTGCAGGCCGGGGTCGATGGCCTGAGCGTTTCCTTCGTCGAGACGGCAGACGATCTCGCTGCCGTACGTCGGGAAGCGCAGACCCTGGGGTTCCAGCCCTTTCTCATCGCCAAGATCGAACGCGCCCGCGCCTTGCGCCAGCTCGACAGCATTTTTCACGCGGCCGATGGCATCATGGTGGCGCGCGGCGACTTGGGGGTGGAAGTGCCCATCACCGAAATCGCGGCGCTGCAAAAACGCCTCATCCGCAAGGCACGCGCCCTGGGGAAGCCGGTCATCACCGCCACCCAGATGCTCGAATCGATGGTGCACAACAGTCGTCCCACCCGCGCCGAAGTTACCGATGTGGCCAATGCCATCCTCGATGGCACCGATGCGGTCATGCTCTCGGAGGAATCGGCCATGGGCGATTTCCCGGTGGAGGCCGTTCGCACCCTGGCGGAAATCGCCCGGGTGACCGAGGCCAGCCGCGAGGAACTCCACGCCCTCGAGCACGATTTTCCGGAGGCGCCAACGGTGGAATCGGTAATTGCCCGCAATGTCTGGCAAAGCACACTGCAATTGCAGCCGCAGTGGGTCGTCACCCCCACCGAAACCGGCGCCACTGCTGCACGCATCGCCCGCTACCGCCTGCACACCTGGATTCTTGCCTTTAGCCCGCATCTTGGCACTTGCCAGCGTCTCTGCCTGCACTACGGCGTGTTTCCGGTGCAGCTGCCCAGCCCCGCAGACTCCTGGGCCGCCGCTGTGCGGCGCTGGTTTGTCGAGCATGGCCTCAGTGCCGGGCGGATCATCCTCACCCAAGGGCCAAGCAAAGGGCACCCGGGCGGCACCAATCGCTTGGAAATCCTCTGCCTCGACCACCCCACCGAACTCTAAAAGGAGCCATCATGAACGCCTACATCCAAGACATCATCGCCCGCGAAATCCTCGATTCTCGCGGCAATCCTACCGTCGAAGCAGAGGTACTGCTCAGCAGCGGCCAGCGCGCTCGTGCCGCCGTGCCTTCCGGCGCCTCCACCGGCAGCAAGGAGGCCATAGAACTGCGCGACGGCGATCCCGCCCGCTTTGGCGGCAAAGGCGTGCGTAAGGTCATCGAGCACATCGAAGAGGTGCTAGCACCCGACCTGATCGATCTCGACGTGCGCGACCAAAAGGTGATCGACGACACCCTGATTGGCCTCGATGGCACCAACAACAAGGGCCGCCTGGGGGCCAATGCCCTGCTTGCCGTCTCCATGGCCTGCGCCCGTGCCGCCGCCGATGCCGTCGATCTGCCCCTGTTTGCCTATCTGGGCGGACCCGGCGCCACGCGCCTGCCGGTGCCCTGCTTCAATGTCCTCAACGGCGGGGTACATGCCCACTGGCAAGGTGCCGATTTTCAGGAATGCATGCTGGTGCCCTATGGGGCCGACAGTTTCCGCGAGGCTCTGCGCTGGGGGGCGGAGATCTATCATGCCCTGCAGGCCGAACTCCTTGCCAAGCACCTACCCGTTGGCATTGGCGATGAGGGTGGCTTTGCGCCTGCCGTTCTCTCCAATCATGAATCCTATGATCTTTTGCTGGCCGCCATCGGTCGCGCCGGCTTCACTCCCGGAAAGGACTGCGGCATCGCCATCGACGCTGCCGCCTCGGAATTTTTTCAGGACGGCAAATACCAACTGCGTACGGAAGATCGGGAACTCAGCAGTGCCGAGATGATCGAGTACTATGCCGACATCGTGCGCAATTATCCGGTAGTCCTGCTCGAAGACGGCTTGGCCGAAGACGACTGGGAGAACTGGAAGCTACTCAACCAGCGGCTCGGCGCCGAGATTGAACTCGTGGGCGATGACATCTTTTGCACCAATCCGCAGATCATCCAGCGCGGCATCGACGACAACATTGCCAATGCCGTACTGATCAAACTCAATCAGATCGGGACGGTGACCGAAACCCTTGCCGCCGCACGCCTGGCACAATTCCATCACTGGGGGGCCTTTGTTTCTC
>NZ_JAVRKK010000019.1:0-32375 GCF_031962545.1 Candidatus Igneacidithiobacillus taiwanensis | reverse complement strand
AACGCCGAACGGCCACACCATCGACTCGGACAGAAACCACCGCTATCCTTCCTCCTCCAACATCTACCACAGTGCCAAAGGTGGTGGACGCATACAGGGTATTGCAAAGGGAGCGAAAGAAGGCATATCATGCACGCATTCGCTCGGCGCTGCCGATGCGAGGCTAACGCTCCCTCCATCAGGAGGTTTGGGTACGACAGGTTTCCTGATCGTACCTTTTTTATTTCAGTGCCCGCGGGGGCAGTAGCGAACAAGAGGTCGATATGGGCGGTATCAGTAGGGCTCTCATCAGTGTTTCCGACAAGACTGGGGTAGTGGACTTTGCCCGGGGCTTGGTCGCGCATCAGGTGGAGTTGCTCTCCACCGGCGGCACGGCGCGTTTGCTGCGAGAGGCGGGGCTGCCGGTGATCGAGGTTGCCGACTACACGGGCTTTCCGGAAATGCTCGATGGGCGCCTAAAGACCCTGCACCCCAAAATCCACGGCGGACTACTGGCGCGCCGCGACGATGCTCGTCACCAACAAGATATGCAGGAACAGGGCTTTCCCGCCATCGACTTGCTCTGCGTCAATCTCTACCCCTTTGCAGAGACCATTGCCAAGGAAGGCGTGGGCCTCGACGAAGCCATCGAGCAGATCGACATCGGCGGCCCGACCATGCTGCGCGCCGGTGCCAAAAACTGGCAGGGGGTAACGGTGCTCGTCGACCCCGCGGACTATCCCTTGGTGCTGCAGGAGATGCACGCCAGCCAGGGGGGCGTGGGTGCCAAGCTGCGCTTTCGGCTAGCCGCCAAGGTCTTTGCCCACACCGCCCGCTACGATGGGCTGATTGCCAACCATCTATCCCGTCACCTCGACAGCCTCGAAGAACCCAATGATTTCCCCCAGGTACTCACCCTGCAACTGACGCAAAAACAAGGGCTGCGCTACGGCGAAAACCCGCACCAGCGCGCGGCTTTCTATGCCGACGGCAGCGCTTCCGGCCTTGCTCAGGCGCAGCAGCTACAGGGCAAGGAGCTGTCCTACAACAATTTGAGCGACAGCGACGCGGCGGTAAATCTGGTGGTGGAGTTTTCCGAGGCGGCTTGCGCCATCATCAAACACGGGAATCCGTGCGGCGCCGCCATTGGGCGCGATGCCGCCGATGCCTTTGCCCGCGCTTGGTCGGCAGACCCGGTCTCTGCCTTTGGCAGCGTCATTGCCTGTAATCGCCCCATCGATGCCAGCGTGGCGCAACTGCTGACGGAATCCTTCATCGAGGTGGTCTTGGCGCCGGCAATCGATGCCGAGGCAGCGGCTATCCTGGCGCGCAAGAAGAATTTGCGGGTACTGGCCTTTGGTGACGTTGCACAGTGGCGGCAGCCCGGTGCCTGGGACTACAAGCGCATTCGTGGTGGCTTGCTCTTGCAGGAGTATGACGATCTCGTCGAAGATGAGGCGCAGTGGCGGGTGGTCAGCGAGCGCCAGCCGAGCGCCGCGGAGCTGCAAGATCTGCGCTTTGCCTGGAAGGTTGCCAAACATGTGCGCTCCAATGCCATCGTCTATGCCGCCGATGGGCGCACCTTGGGCGTTGGCGCAGGACAGATGAGTCGCGTCGATGCCGCTCGCTGCGGTGCCGCCAAGGCAGAAGAACTCGGCTTTTCTTTGCAGGGCGCAGTCCTCGCTTCCGATGCCTTCTTCCCTTTTCGGGATGGTGTGGATGCCGCCGCCAAAGCAGGGGTAAAGGCAGTGATTCAGCCCGGTGGTTCGGTGCGTGATGCCGAGGTGATTGCCAGCGCCAACGAAAACGGGATCGCCATGATCTTCACCAGCGTACGGCACTTTCGGCACGGGTAAGGGGAGTAGCGATGAACAAGGTCATGGTCCTGGGCAGCGGTGGTCGCGAGCACGCCATCGCCTGGAAGCTGGCACAATCGCCAGCGGTGGAAACGGTGTTGTGCGTGCCGGGCAACCCCGGTACCGCCGCCGAGGCCAAGTGCCGCAACCTGCCCATCTCCCCCCTCGATGCCGCGTCGGTAGTGGCAGCCGCCCATGCCGAGGGGGTCTCCCTGGTGGTGATCGGACCCGAGGCACCACTCGTGGCCGGGGTATCCGATGCCTTGCGCCGCAGCGGTCTTGCGGTTTTTGGCCCCAATGCAGCAGCCGCGCGCCTCGAGGGGAGCAAGGCCTTTGCCAAGGAGTTCATGCAACGCCATGGCATCCCCACCGCGGCCTACGGCCGCTTTACCGAACTTGCGCCGGCGCTTGCCTTTTTGGCGCAGCAGTCCCTGCCCATCGTGGTCAAGGCCGACGGACTGGCTGCGGGCAAAGGCGTGGTCATTGCCGAGACGCAAGCGGCGGCCGAGGAGGCTCTGCAGCGCTTTCTCGCCTGGGGGCCGGTGGTGATCGAGGAATTCTTGTACGGCGAGGAAGGCAGTTTCATTGCCATCATTGCCGATGGGCAAGTCCTACCCCTGGCGGGCTCCCAAGACCACAAGCGCCTAGGCGATGGCGACCAAGGTCCCAATACCGGCGGCATGGGGGCCTACTCCCCTACCCCCATTCTCGATGCGGCAATGAGTGAGCGCGTGCGGCGCGAGGTGATGCAGCCCATGGCCCGCGCCCTGCAGGCCGAGGGACTGCCCTATCGCGGTTTTCTCTACGCCGGTCTGATGATCACCGACAGCGGCCCCAAGGTCTTGGAGTTCAATTGCCGCCTTGGCGACCCGGAAACCCAGCCCCTCCTGATGCGCCTGGAGTCGGATCTCTTTGCCGTGTTGCAAGCAGCTGCCCTCGGCAATCCTCTGCCGCCGGCACTGCACTGGAAGCCAGAATTGGCCCTCTGTGTGGTACTGGCCGCCCCTGGCTATCCCGATGCGCCGCAGCTGGGGCAGGCCATTCGCGGCCTGGAGACAACTTTGGATACCGCCACGGCGAAGGTCTTCCATGCCGGCACCCGTACCCAAGATGGCGGTCTGGTCACTGCCGGCGGACGAGTGCTGGGGGTGACGGTCCTCGCACCGAGTATCAGCGCCGCCCAGGCACAAGCCTATGCCCTGGCTGACAAAATTCGCTGGCCGGGGATGCAGTTGCGGCACGACATCGGCTGGCGCGCCCGCCCTCGCACCTAGCATGCTGCACCGCCACCCGCGCCGCGCCGCCCTGCGCAAGGCCGCAGCCCAGCTGCGGCGAGGCGGTGTACTCGTCTATCCCACCGAAGGGGTTTGGGGCGTGGGTTGCGACCCGCGCAATCGGCGCGCCTTCCGCAAGGTGCTGGCACTGAAGAAGCGGCCACAAAAAAAGGGCGTACTTCTCGTTGCCGCCACGGTCGGGCAGACCCTACCCTACTGGCAGGCGAAGCAGCCATTGGCTTTGCAGCCGGGCGACTATTGGCCGGGCACCACCCTGGTCCTGCCCGCGTCCGCGCATTGCCCAACCTGGATTCGGGGTCGCCATGATGGCATCGCCTTGCGAGTGAGTTCGCATGCCGGGGTACGCGCACTGTGCCGCGCCTTTGGGGCGCCCATCGTCTCCACCAGCGCCAACCCCGCCGGAAAGCGCCCAGCACGCTCCCTGCGCGAACTCTATCGGTATTTCGGTCGGAATATCGTGGTCCTGCCGGCGCGCTTGGGCGGGCAAGGACGACCTAGCCGCATCATCGATGCCCGCAGCGGCAAGATTCTGAGGAGTTGAGCATGAGTGCACCGCAACTAGCAGCCCTGGAAGCCTTCCTCCTGCACTTGCAGGACGACATTTGCACCCAACTTGCCGCCGCCGATGGGGTGGCGAGTTTTCGTGAGGATTTGTGGGAGCGCGCGGAAGGCGGGGGCGGTCGCACCCGCGTCCTCGCCGAGGGCGATCTCTTCGAGAAGGCGGGAGTAAATTTCTCCCGGGTGCATGGCAAGCAGCTGCCGCCTTCGGCCACGGCCAACCGCCCAGAGCTCGCCGGGCAAAGTTTTGATGCCTTGGGCGTATCCTTGGTCCTGCACCCACGCAATCCCTATGTGCCCATCGTCCACATGAACTACCGTTTTTTTCGCGCCGGCTCCACCTGGTGGTTTGGCGGCGGGGCTGACCTAACGCCCATTTACGGTTTTGCGGAAGACGCAGCGCATTTTCATCGCACCCTCAAAACCGCCTGCGACCGTCACGATCCCGCCTACTATCCGCGTTTCAAGGCGTGGTGTGACGATTACTTCACCATCCGCCATCGCGGCGAAATGCGCGGTGTTGGTGGGATTTTTTTTGACGATCTGCATGGCGATGCGGAGGCTATTCAGGCCTTCTGGGAGGAGGTGGCGCAGAGCTTTCTGCCCAGCTACCTACCCATTGTCGAACGCCGCCGCAACCTACCCTACGGCGGCCGGGAGCGGCAATTTCAACTGCTGCGGCGGGGCCGCTATGTCGAGTTCAATCTCGTGTATGACCGCGGCACCCTCTTTGGCCTGCAATCGGGCGGGCGCACCGAGAGCATTCTCATGTCCCTGCCACCCCTGGCAGCCTGGGAATACGACTGGCAGGGCGAGCCCGATAGCGCCGAGGCACGGCTCAAGGCAGAGTTCTTGACCCCACGGGACTGGGCATGATCGAAAACCAGCTTCGGCAGTGGCTCTTTCGTCTCGCCCCGGAACGGGCGCACGAACTTGCCATGCATGCCCTCGAGGCCCTGGGCAGAATGCCGCGTACCCGCGCATGGCTCTGGCCCGACAGCGCGCAGCTCGATCCCATGCTGCGGCAAAGCCTCTGGGGCCTGGACTTTGCGCACCCCCTGGGCCTTGCCGCCGGCTTCGACAAAGATGCCCGCGCCCTGCCCGCCCTTGCTGCCATGGGTTTTGCCTTTGTCGAAATCGGTACCGTTACCCCCCTTCCCCAGCCCGGCAATCCGTCGCCCCGGCTGTTTCGCTATCCTGCCGAGGAAGCAATCATCAATCGTCTGGGCTTTCCGAGCGAAGGCATGCTGCGGGTGCGCGAGCGTTTGGCTGGCTATGGGCGCCTGGCCATCCCCGTCGGTATCAACCTCGGTAAAAATAAACAGACCCCCCTGGAGCGGGCGGTAGAGGACTATGTGCAACTGCTGCGGGCGCTGCATCCCTTTGCTGACTACTGGGTGGTCAACGTCAGCTCACCCAACACACCGGGTTTGCGCCAGTTGCAGAGCTTGGCGGCCCTGCGCCCACTTTTGGCAAGACTGCGAGAACTGCGTATCGAGCTGGCGGGCGAGGCAACAGTGCGACCTTTGTTGCTCAAGATTGCCCCCGACCTGGCAAGCGAAGAAATTCAGGAGATCGGCAGCTTGGCTGGGGAAGCGCAGCCGCTTCTGGAGGGGTTCATCGCTACCAATACGACCATTTCCCGGCCCCACGACTGGCCCCATGCCGCCGAGGCGGGCGGGCTGAGTGGACGGCCGCTGCGACAACAGGCGCTCGCGGTGCTGCGCACCCTGCACGGGACGGTGCGCGGGCGGGTGCCGATCATTGGCGTAGGCGGGGTAACGAGCGCAGCGGATGCTTATGAGCGCATCCTTGCTGGTGCCAGCCTCTTGCAGAGCTATACCGGCTGGCTCTACCGCGGTGCACCGATGCTGCAGGAGCTAACGAGCACGTTACCTGAGCTACTGCGGCGCGACGGCTTTGCCAACATTGCCGAAGCCGTCGGCCAGGGTAACTGAGCCTTACTGCTGTAGCGGGATGGTCTGCTGCTCCGGCTCCTGAGGAGCTGGCGCTGGGGCGGGCGCGGCGGGCGCTTGGCTCGTTACCGAACTCGCAGCCAAAGGCTGCAGACCGAGTTGGTTGGCCAGAGCCTGCTGGAAGGCCAACGACAGACGCTTGTCACCGAAGGTACCAACGCGAATGTTGACCTTGCTCACCTGCGTCGCCATGGAAGTAATGGTGACCTTGACCCGCTGCGCCTGCTGATCGCTACCCTCTATGAGAACCTCGTTGGGGCTCTTCTGGATCATGCCTTCGTAGCGGATACCCACCTGCCCAAAAGCGGACTGGGTGGCTTGGGCGGCCTGCGCCACCGTTACCGGGTAATACGCATAGTAATTGGCCACCCCGCCGTTTTCGACATAGGTAACGGCGCCAGCGCCAGCACCGGCGCCGAGTAAAGCCACGCAACCACTGAGGGGCACCGTGGCGACTAATGCTATCGCTACTAAGTATCTGTAAGAAAAGCGCATTTTTGTCTCCGTAGGCATCCCGACGCCCATAAAAAAACCCGGGCTGCCCGGGCTTTTTCTATCAAATGGTACCGCGAGTTGGTCTCGTTTCCAGCGGGCAAATTGCATGCAACTGACTACCAAAATACCTTTCTGTTACATATCGCCCTGTACCAGAACGCCAACAAAAGTACCAACAACATTTATTCAACCTGCTACCCAGTGCGAAAGAGGATAGCACAACTGAACACCAGTAAACCAACCGACCCACACCCCTAGGCTCGCGGTATCCCATCGCAGGCTGCGCGCTTTGTCGCGATCAGCATCGCACCAAGCCTCACCGTACACTGCCCCCATCCGCCCGGGTCGCTCATGCGCCGGCCCACCGCGGCCGACGACGCAGCTCCAGTACAGAGCAAGGGATCTCGTGCGTTTCGGATGCCTGCTGCCCTACCTCATACGCCATAAAACAACTGTACTGTAAGGTGTTCGATTCCATGGAAGTTTGCGACCCCGACAACTGCACCAGCAATAACGCCTTTACGGTGACCCTCAAGGGGCGCCATAGGGTTGCCCGCTGACACCACGCCCGGTTTATTAGCCGGGCGATACGGTCAACGCTAATGCGTACTTCATGTTTGCCAGCGTTTCAATCCACGCCCGGTTTATTAGCCGGGCGATACAATTGCAGGAACGGTTTAATGAGTTGCGGAAAAAGTTTCAATCCACGCCCGGTTTATTAGCCGGGCGATACCCTACCCCGTGGTCCAAGGAACTCATAGCCAAACTGTTTCAATCCACGCCCGGTTTATTAGCCGGGCGATACGACGATAACGCCGGTATCGTAAATGAGCATTGGGTTTCAATCCACGCCCGGTTTATTAGCCGGGCGATACCGACCGATACTTGCGAAAGCGTAAAACTCGACTGGTTTCAATCCACGCCCGGTTTATTAGCCGGGCGATACAGCTGCTGCACTGTCTGAGTCTGTAGTATCGTATGTTTCAATCCACGCCCGGTTTATTAGCCGGGCGATACGAATACTGGGAAACTTGGGATTGCGTGCTATATGTTTCAATCCACGCCCGGTTTATTAGCCGGGCGATACCTGCCAGTGGTGGGGGCAATTTTGGAGCCAATATGTTTCAATCCACGCCCGGTTTATTAGCCGGGCGATACCAGACCTTGCGGCCCGTTACCATCAGCCCGTGCATGTTTCAATCCACGCCCGGTTTATTAGCCGGGCGATACGTCCCGCCGTCGACGTACCGATCCAGCCACTTCGGGTTTCAATCCACGCCCGGTTTATTAGCCGGGCGATACCGTCGGCAGGCGTGCGCGCCGGAGTGGCGTCTTGGTTTCAATCCACGCCCGGTTTATTAGCCGGGCGATACACCTGGTACGAACACCATCGGTCAGAGGATATAAAAGTTTCAATCCACGCCCGGTTTATTAGCCGGGCGATACCTTTATCGCGAAGACGATTGACTTGCTTACCGTGGTTTCAATCCACGCCCGGTTTATTAGCCGGGCGATACGCTGTACTGGACGGGGACCAACATTCCATGGCAGGTTTCAATCCACGCCCGGTTTATTAGCCGGGCGATACTTAACGCAGCAGCAGTTGAGCCTTCTTCGTCTTTTGTTTCAATCCACGCCCGGTTTATTAGCCGGGCGATACCATCGAGCTGCACCCGGCACGGCCCAAGGATTGGGTTTCAATCCACGCCCGGTTTATTAGCCGGGCGATACGTGCTGGCTTCTCAAATCCAGCAGATAGCGCAAGTTTCAATCCACGCCCGGTTTATTAGCCGGGCGATACAGCTTGATAGCCATTACTTTTCCTCCGCAATGGTGTTTCAATCCACGCCCGGTTTATTAGCCGGGCGATACCGCATTGTTGCAGTAGTTTGTTAATGAACAGTTTTCTTTGTGTGTGCCGCGAATGGTAGATAGAGCCACCTGGTAACCTTTGATGACGCCCAGAGTCTCCAATAAAAATATTGATAGAACAGGAAGATAGACCATGCGCGAAAGGGCGGCCTTTGCGACGCCGATCCAGGTTCGCGCATCAAACCATAAGAGGGCCATTAAAGTCGATGGATCGGAAGGTTCCATATTGCTTAATACGCAGTTCGGTGGGTTCTGTGAGGCGATAGAAGCGTAGATTATCCTCTTCTTCGTCTATTTCCGCCAGCAGCGTGCGCTCAAAAGCCTCGTACTGCATTTGATTGACCTGACATTCAAAAACAGATTTCTGCACACGTTGGCCAACCCGTTCGCAGGCTTTGGCCACGCGGCGCAGGCGCCGGCGCCCCGCCGCCGTTTCTGTAGAAACATCGTAAGTGACGATGATGAGCATGTTTACTCCTCCTCAACGGCTAAGATATGGCAGATACCCCGTAGTTTCCCCACGGATGGCGCGCGCCATTAGCCGCGCCTGCACAAAAGGTAATAGTCCAATAGGAACCTTCTGCTCCAAGAGAGGATGGGTGATTTCTTCTTGTTTACGTTCCTGCCAAGCAGCGACCACCTTGCGTCGACCTTTATCACCCAGCAGGACGGCTCCACCCTCGCGGTCTTCAAAATCGTTCTCGCTTAGTTGCCCTCGGTTCACAAGGGTGAGTGCGAGCCGGTCGCAGATGGGAGCGCGAAACTCCTCCTGCAAATCCAGTGCTAATGCCGCGCGCCCCGGGCGGACTACATGTAAAAATCCTAGCTGCGGATCCAGACCAACGGTTTCCAACGCGCTGCGACAATCGTTCATCAGCATGGCGTAAAGAAATGAGAGCAAGGCATTGATCCGGTCCAATGGTGGACGCCGGGTACGCCCGCTCCACTGAAATTGCTCACGCATAGCGGGCTTAATGATATGGTGAAAAACCGAGAAGTAACTGCGTGCGGCATCGCCTTCTATGCCGCGCAGCGCATCTATGGTGGACGCTTCGGCAGTAGCACGCAGCGATGCGGCGAGGTGATTGGCTGCACCAGTAAGCTGCTTAGCGTCGCCCGCCTCTTTTGCCTCACGAGCAGCGCGCAGGAGCACAGTTCTGCTGTTACGGATTTTTCCAGCGACGCAGGCGCGCGCAAACTCTCTGGAAATATCAACATTTCCCGCTCCTCGGTGCTGAGCCTGACGCAGCAGGATATTTCCGGAAATGGGCCCTTCCAAACGCGCCTTGAAGCGACCAAAACGATCCAATAACACCAGCGACTTCCCCTCTTCCGCCAAGCGGTGCATGAGGGCAGGCGACACCATCACGTCACCAAAGCATACCAGTGTACCGACATGATGCAGCGGGACTTGCAGGCGTTTCTCATGGTCCACATCTACACGCAAGGTCGCGTTGTCTAAATGTACATAGGATAGGGGGGTCATGACGTAAAGGGTATTTTGAATTTGCTGCATGACAGAATCCCTCTACATCATGTACTAATTTCATCATCCGGCGAAAACAGGTATTGTTTCAGCCGGTCCATTTGGGTTTGCTGCGCCAGCATCTCGGGCTGGCAAATTTCTCGCAGTGAGCATTCCCGGCACCTCGCATCGTTTACTGGCGGTGGGAGGATGCCGCAGGCGAGCATGGCGCGAATCGCATCGGCAGTCTCGCTGACAAGAGCGCGCAAATCCTCGGTGATGTCGACCTCGCGCCGCCGATGGCTGCTGGCATGGTAGATGGCGCCTTGGGGTACAGGGCGACCGAGCATATCTTCCAGACACATGGCCTGGGCGGCAAGCTGAATGTCATCATGGATGCGGCCACGTTTACGTCCATGCTTGAACTCTACAGGATATATCCTGCCATCTGGATGGAACTCTACTAAATCTGCCTTGCCGATCAGACCAATACGATCTGACCAGAGGGGCAACGCCCGCTCCACCCGCACGCCGCGCTTCACCTCATATCCCGGCGTATCCACCAGATGATGCACCGCCTGCCCTCGAGCAGTGTGAACGTTGTCCTCAAATTGCTGCTCCAAATGAATCAATCCGCATTGACGCGGGCAATAAGCCCAGTGCTGGAGGGCAGAAAGCGGAACGGGATCTTCGGCGGCTTCCATGATTGGTCCCCGTCATTTCTCAAATAACAAATCCAATAACGCCTCGCGACTAACGCCGCGATGCGT
The DNA here is from genome assembly GCF_031962545.1 of Candidatus Igneacidithiobacillus taiwanensis. Classification (NCBI taxonomy): domain Bacteria; kingdom Pseudomonadati; phylum Pseudomonadota; class Acidithiobacillia; order Acidithiobacillales; family Acidithiobacillaceae; genus Igneacidithiobacillus; species Candidatus Igneacidithiobacillus taiwanensis. Next base: position 22,109 of record NZ_JAVRKK010000019.1, on the reverse strand, counting down.
AGCCACTGCGTCCAAAATGGCGGCCAATGTACCTACACGTAGTGGATCGTGGCGAGGAACAGTGATGTGATGCTCGCCTCGTGCCACACAGGTCAGGCGCATGTGGCTTCCCGTCTGCCGCGTCACGGTGTAACCCACATGCCCGAGCCGTCGAACCAACTCAGTGCCAGTGAGGTCACGCGGCAGCCTCACGCTACCAGTACCTCTTCGCGGGTAATATGCAGACGAATAAGTCTGGGGCACTGCGCATCCTCAAAATGGCAGTGCACTGCATCCCGTACCAGCGCATATAACGCGGGCAGATCATCGGCCTCGGCAAAAATATCCGCTCCTACAGCACGGGCGATGAAGCCTCCCTCCGGCGCCTCTTCAACAATAAAGTGGATTTCGGACATCGTGCGTTCTCCTCATATTTTGCGAAGCAGCGTAACCCCTGATGGCATTTCTGTGTCATTTACGAATACTTCGTAATCGGCAAAGCCGCGTGGTACTTCTACGCCAGCTTTGCGATTCACCTCGATGCGATCGAACAAGTCGTGCGCTGGCGCATTGCCGAGTTCTGAATCGTGCCTGAATACATAGAGCCCGCGTGTGGCCATCTCGCCGCGCGCGGCGGATCGGTCGTGCTCGAACATCTGCGTCAGAGCCTGCCAGAGCAGTTCCAGGTCGGTCTCATCGAAGCCGGTCTGTCTGGCGAGAAAGCTGGAAACAAAGCCGTGCGCGACATACAGGCCATACGGCACGGTATGTTTGCGGCCCATGGTGCGGTTGTCGCCGTCCTGCTTTTCGGCTTCGGCCTCGGTCGCCACGGCCATGCGGGTGATGGAGTGCTCCTGCGCAATGATGGGATCGACCGAGCGTGCGAATGTGAGTTGCACCGGGCCGCGCACCTGGCCGCAGTTGACGCCGGTCGACATGACGGCACCGAAGGTGCGCACATCAAAAAAGTTCTGGCACATCCAGTCGCGCGCCTTGTTCACGTCGTCGCCGCTGCCTTTGCGCTTCTTGTCCTTGGCGGACTTTTTTGCGTCACTCGGCTTGTCGACACTCTCCTCTAACGCCGATTCGACGGGTTCAGTGTCCAGCTTGAGCGCGGAGTAAGCGCGCTGGTTTTGTTGGTTGAGGATGGCCTTCTCGCGGACATAAATCTCGAACCGCTTCTCGCCGGGTTGCGGGTCGCGCGCTTCCTGGTCGCGGGTCATGGTAACGAAGTTGCGCACTTTGCGCTTGAGCGCCACGTCGGTCACTAGGCCGTGGCCGGTTTCGGCGTCCAGCCGCGGCAGATTGCCCGCGTCCGGATCGCCGTTGGGGTTGCCGTCTTTCACGTCGAACAGCAGTACGAAGTCGTAGCGATTATTGAGGCTCATTGGATTTCCTCCGGGGTCTTGGATTCTGTTTTAGCGAAAAAGGCTTGGCGTTGTTGGTAGTAACCGAGAGCGAAACGCGCCTGATCTGGAAGAGCAAGATGACGCGGCGGGAACGTGTCGGCGTCGAAGCCGTCCATGATTTCGCCAATCAAACGCTCGCGACTGATCGCTAGGCCGGTTGCGAGCTTGCCCAGATGGTGCTTCGACAGCCGCAGCAGCGTGGAAAACACGGCCGCCGGTGTGCTGGAAGCCGCACCATAGTAGCGGTCGCGGATGGTGGCGTTGAGCTTGCCGGGGCCGCCCGCGGCGTCCTCCTGTATTCGTTCGAGCGTAGCGAAAAGCCGCCCCAATCGATAGGCGGGGTTATTGTTGGAGAGGTCGAGCATGGGCGTGAACTCCTTCTCTGCGGTTTTATGAAAACGTATATGACGGTTGAGGCAGGCCTTGATAACGGCAGCACGCGCATAGGTCGGTTTTTGCTCAGCGCGACAACGCACTACCGCCAGATTGAGCAGCCTAGCTGGATAAGGCAAGCCTTCGAGAATAGCGCGCATGACTTCGCCACCAAGGTTGGGCGGAATATTGTCGGCCTTGTTCAGCAATGCCACGCTAGTCAGCAGGCGAAACAGCGACAAGTGCTCGGGATCATGCGGTGCACGTACGATGGCGATGTCGTCGAAGTGCTGAACGATGCGCCTGGCAAGGTCTGCCGCAGTGGCCGTCTCCCAGAAACGGATGCTGATGCGCGCGGCGTTGGGCGCAAGGCCGAGGACATGAAAGCGCGTCTGCATGCCGCCAACGCTGAACCGGCCGGTTTTGACGGACGCGTACAACGCCTTGATGGCGTCGGTGTTCTTGTCCGGGTCGTCCTTGGGAGGGTCGCCGAACAGGTCCACCATGGCATTTTCGAGGTCGTGCGGTTCTTCTGCCCAGAACACCGTGGAGGCGTCACCGACCTGGATGCGCTGGCGCGAGCCTCGCGCCAATAAATGATTCAGGGCGGTGGTGTAGGCGAAAGTGGCGGCCTTGCCCACCGGCGCATTGGCGCCTTGCGCCTTGCCGTAGGAGTTGAAGGCATCGAGATTGAACGACACGATGTTGGCGCCCGATGTTTGTGCGCCCCAGACGCCCTTGATCGCGGGGTGCAGCCGCTCGATGGCAGTCGGCATACCGCTGACCAGACACATGCCGTCTGGCGCATCTTCGGTCTGGTGGGTTGCTGCCGCGATCACGGCGGGGCGCTGGCAAACGAGTTCTATGTCACCGTGAAGGCGAAAACTGATGTTAGGGTTGCTGGCTTTTATGTCTTCTAGTGCCGCGAACGAGGCAATTGATTCCAGGCGAAACGTATCGAGAAACGCCAGTACCGCCCGAATGCCCTCATCATTGCGCACGTCGTCCGGCAGCGCCTCGATGCAGGCGCGAAACGCCGCATGTTGCTCGGCAACGCGCCCGGGATTGCCGCGCGCGTCCAAGCCCAGCACGTATTCCGCCGTATCCCACAGCAAGTTTGCGGCGATACCGGAGGTTTTCTTTACGCCTTGGGGCACCAGAAAACGCTGACCGACTTTCTTCTTACCCTCGGCGCTGCGGGTATCTGCGATGTTCAGCAGCTTTCCATCTTGGTCGATCTCCAGCACGAAGGGAATTTCTTTCTCTTCCAGCCCGAATGCGGGCAAGCGCTCGGAGGGGTCGGGATCATTCTGTTTGCGCCGGTAGTAGGCGTCGAGTGCTTGCAGAATCATGCGTGCACCTCCGCGCTGTTCCAGGCGGGAACGTCCACCACGCCTTGCTCCAAGCGTGCCCGGAAAAAACGCGGCTGAGGATTGGCGGGGTCGGTGAAATCGAGGTCGTGCAGCATGAAACCTAGGTCGCGAGACTCATTGATCGGTGGCGATTCGGCGGCCATGTCTGTGACGAGCCGAAACCGCGCGGCAAACTCGCGGGTGCCAAGATAGGGCTGATTGACGCACTGGCCCTTGGCGGCACGACGCTCGAACATCTCGTAAAATTTCGTCGCGTTACCACTGGGATCGTGCGCTGGGAGAAATTGCAAATCGGCATGCACCCGGTAAGCCACATCGCGCAAGAACAATCCGGCACGTTGCTGGCGGTCGCCCTCGATGTTGAGCGCCAGTTCGCCGTAGCCGTTTTTCATCGCGGTCTCGACATTGCGGGTAGACACTACGCTTGCCACCTCGTTGCGCCGCAGGTTGATCCAGCGGATGGGCTTTAGCACTTCGATTTTGCGCACATGCCAGCGGATGGCTGGCTTCCACAGGATGGCCTCGAAGCAGGCGCGCGCTGCGGAGGGCGTCATCACGTCGTAGCTGACGCGCTCGACTTTCATTTCTGGGCGGGTAAAGCAGGCCCAGGGGCCGGAGAGTTCGAGACAAAAGGTTTTCAAGCGCTTCTCCTCTGTGCTAGATGGCCATTATTTTGACATGACCGACCTCACCATACCGTCTGATTTTGCGGTCCGCGGTAACGAGGCGCTGGCCATGGACGCGGGCCGCTGCAATGAGGAAGCGATCGGCGGGATCCCCGTGCGGACTGTCGGGGAGCTGGGTGCTCTCCAACGCCGTTTCTGCATCCAGCACCAGCAGGCGCAAACCAGGTAAGCTGAGGGCGCGCCGCATCCATTCGCCAATGGGTGCCGAAAGGCTGATTTTTTCTTTGGCGCAGAGCATTCCAATCTCCCATACGCTGATGGCGGAAAGGTAGAGGCAGTTACCCGACCTAGCCTGTTCAATGGCAGCCAAGGCGGCGGAGGATAATTGCGTCTTGCTGCCTTCTGCGTACCAGATCCACACATGCGTATCGAGTAGCAAGGCGCCGCTCATTTTTTATCATCGCCCGATGGTGGGCTGGTGTAGAAATCATCTTCATCGCCACTTTCTGCTGACCACAGATCATCTACAGGAGCGACAATATCCCCATGGATCGTGATAGTGCCCTGCATATAACCAAACATGCTTGCTGGCGTTTCATCGACAACGGGAACCAGTTTGACCAATGGTTTGCCGCGCTTGCTAATGACCAAAGGCTCATGCGTCGTAGCTACTTCATCGATCAGTTTCAGACACTTGGCTTTGAATTCGGAGGCGTTGATGTTCATTACCCACTCCACATGACCACTATCGCTGGTCATCTTAGACCGCTCGGTACCGAGGAGCAAACGGCAACAAGCTGGTGTCAGGTGATGAGCTGGTCTGCTCGCATTGGTTTACCCTCGGGTAGCAATCCAATCTGGGCGTCGTAAAGCCAGTCGCTCAATTGCACGAAGAGCCCCGGCATGATTTCTTCAATATCTCCTTGCGCAAGCAGTTGCGTAGCTCGCGATCGATGCAGATTGACGGTATAACGCTGCAATTTGCGCATAAGCCAACGCTGCGGACCTTCTTTACGCAGTTTGGTCAGCCAGTTATCGATGCTGTCATCCTGCCCGTCACTGCCGCGATAACGCACAATAATAGGGACGCTGTCCTCGTCTTCAATGAGGCGGAATTTTTCAGCAGCACTACGAAAATTAACGGCCAGCTCTCGCCCATCCAAACTGTCTCCAGCCATGAATAGCTCGTCGCAAATGCGCATTTTGTCGAGTTCGCAAGCATGGTACAGATGCTGAAAATAGCGGGCGAAGTGTTCTCGCGCCAGCGGTTGTCCGGTGACTTCATATAGGACATTGCGACAGGCGTCCTCACCACGACGCAGCAATCCCGGCGGAGCAGGCTTGGGAGGTACGAAAACGATCACCTCGCCTTTTTCGGCCAACCGCCCCTCTCGATTGCAACGGCCTGCCGCCTGGGCAATAGAATCCAACCCGGCCAGAGCGCGATAGACCACAGGAAAATCCACGTCCACACCCGCTTCGACCAATTGCGTACTCACTACGCGCGTGGGGATACTTGCCTGTAAACGCATCTTGATATCAGCAATGACCTGCGAACGATGCGCACCACACATCAGGGCTGACAAATGGAACGTGCCAGGGTCATACTCCTGCATCTGCCTCCACAACTCATGAGCGTCCTTACGAGTGTTGACGATAACGAGCACCGACTCGTGTTTAGCAATGTCTCCCGCAAGCGTCGACCAATCGGTACGGGTGTGCCAGTCGAGAGGTAACCGCACGCGGACACGCTCCAATGCGGCGTAGAGCGCATCGGGATCATCCATGAGCTCCCGCACATCTTCCAGACCACGCAGATTTTTGCTTGGGTCGAAGTATTCCCGTGTACTCAAAGCAGGTTGGGTGGCAGTAGACAAAACGACGGTCACACCGTAGTGCCGCGTAAGCAGCCGAAGCATGTCGAGCATCGGTTGCAGGAACTCCGGTGGCAGCAATTGCGCTTCGTCGAGGATAACGACACTATCCACCAAATTGTGCAGTTTGCGGCAGCGCGAAGTGCGCGCGGCAAACAGCGACTCGAAAAACTGCACATTGGTGGTGACGATGATGGGCGCGTCCCAGTTTTCACAAGCCAAGCGCGAGGCGTAGTTTTCCTGCTCGGGATCAGACTCGGCATTGCTGTGATGTTCGATTACCGCCTCGCCAAAAATACTGCGGAAAGTGTCAGCCGTCTGCTCGATGATGCTGGTGTAAGGGATAACATGGATGACGCGGCGTTTGCCATGAAGGCGCGCGTGCTCGAGCGCAAACGCCATGCCCGAAAGCGTTTTGCCGCCTCCGGTAGGAACCGTAAGGGAGAATAAGCCGGGAGACAACGCGGCCTTTTCGCGGCATTGACGGAGTATTTCGGCACGGACCTCATTGACGGCTGTGGGCGCTGCGCTAGCGACAAGTCGGGCCATGTGGGTGTCAAACTGCGTAGCGAGTTCAGACAGTGCTGGCCATTGATTACGAAGTGCATATTTATCTGGGTCCATATAGCGCTCGGTATCCAGAAAATCTGCATCGACCAGGGCTGAAAACAACATACGCACCCAGAGCGCGAAGCCGTCTTTGCCGCCTGGAACGGCGCGCAGGTCGGGCTTGAAATTTCCCGAAACGAGTAACTCCGCAGGCGGATTCGACTCCAGAGACTCTGCCAACTCGGCGCGGCTTTCTGTACTGGCAAGGCGCTGATCCAAATCGCCAAACCAATCTGCCAACCCGGCGTGATGTCCAGCAATAATGTATGCCAAGACGCGCCCGGTGTTACCGAAGCGATCCGTCGCCAACATGGCCCCCGCTGTTGAATGCGGAGCCCTTCTGCTCACTTCACCCTTTATATGCGCATCTGCCTCAAAACCGCTAGCCTGACGGATGTAGTGCTGAAAGCGCGGACGATATTTGCCAAGATCATGCCAGCGTCCAGCCAACCGCGCCCAATCACTGCCAAATTGCTCCGCAAATACTGCTGCGAGAGCGCCAACACTACTCAAATGCTCGAATAGATCATGCGGTTCTCGCCATGAGCCATCAGGATTTTTTGCAGCGTGTGCGATGCTGTTATTTATAGCCATGAGCTTTGTTCTCGCGAACTTCTTACCGATTCCATGGATATCCTTCCATCGTCAGGTCTCCTGCCGAAAAGGAAACATTGCGTTGTCGGGCTGTGATCGATTGAAAACTATATCGGCAAACCGTGCAGCTCCGCAAAAGCCTTTGTCCTTGCTCGGGCGTAGCGGTTTTCCTGCAATCACGTCAGGGATATCGATGAGGGCACCGACAAGGGCCCAGGAATGCGCGCACACCAGGCCGCGCCAAGCCCTCAAAGAAAAAGCGTTCGTGGACATCCACGAACGCTTGCGATTACCCACGAACCTCAATTTGGTACCGAGAGTCGGAGTCGAACCGACACGGTGTCACCACCACCGGATTTTGAGTCCGGCGCGTCTACCAATTCCGCCATCCCGGCAAATCAGTTTACTAGGATAGCAAGGCGAGGAATTTCTGACAATGGCCGCAGTTGCCAGTGGTTGCCGAGCAGGCTTGGCGCGGACGACAATGGTAGCGTCCGTCCGACGAGCTTGCAGGCTATGACCGAACCCGCCGTATCTTCTTTGATTCGCCATTTGAGCTTTCGCCAGCTGCAGATCTTTGCCACTGTGGTGCGCCTGGGAAGCTTCAGCAAGGCGGCAGACGCCCTCTTTTTGGCGCAGCCGACAGTATCGTTGCAGATCAAAAAGCTGAGCGAGACCGTGGGCATGCCCCTCTTGGAGCAGGTGGGGCGCGGCATCCGGCCGACGGGAGCCGGGGAGGACCTGTACGCGGCTTGCGAGGAGATCTTTCAAAGCCTGGAAAATTTCGATAGCCGGATTGCCGAGCGCCGAGGTATTCGGCGGGGAACCCTGCGCCTGGGGGTGGTGACGACGGCCAAATACATCGCACCGGAACTATTGGCGGCCTTCGGGGAGCAATATCCGGGCATTCATTTTGCCATGCAAGTGCGAAATCGCGACGAGATCATCCAACGCATCCAGAATCATGAAGACGATCTCTATATCATGGGCCAAGTCCCGGAGACCGAAGTGGATGTCGAGGCCATCCCCTTTGCCCTCAACCCCTTGGCGGTGATGGCGCCGCGCGATCATCCCCTGCTACGCGGCGACCCGCCCCTACCCCTCGCCGCCATTGCGCAAGCGCCGTTTCTCATTCGCGAGCCGGGTTCGGGTACCCGTAATGCCTATCTGCGTCTCTTTTCGGAGCAGGGGCTCAAGCCGCGGATCGCCATGGAGCTGAGCAGCAACGAGGCGATCAAACATGCCGTGGCCAGTGGCTTGGGTATCTCCATCCTCTCGGTCCATTCCCTGGCCTTGGAGGGTATTGGCGGTCCCATCCAGATCCTCGAGGTGGAGGGCTTTCCCATTTTGCGTAAATGGTACTTGGTCTATCCGCGGGGCAAGACCTTATCCCTCACTGCCGAACGCTTTCTGGAGTTTTGCGTGTCGCAAGAGGATTTCATCACCAAGAGACTTGTGGAGCTCTGGCCGGGTCTGGCAAAACATCTACAATGAAGAGCAATTTATAAAAATAAATATACAAAATACAAAATTCCAATTTGAATAAATGTAGATACTCCCCTATCGTCTCCCTCGGTTTCTTACGAAGGAGGCAGCGATGTACACCAACCTTACCATCCCTTGGCTCAGCGCAGCCGCCTTGGCCCTCATGCCTGTGGGGCTCCTGCTGACCGCCGTACCGCGGGTGCAGTCCACCCGCCATTCTGCCCTCAGCGCTCGCCATCGCGTGCGCTGGGCCGCCCTCTTTGCGCTGGCAGCGGCGCTGGTTGCCGATTTGGCCTATTTTCTGGGCGCGCAAGCCGACTGGGTCTTGGCCGAAATTCCCTTGCCCGGTTTGCACTTTGCCCTGCCCTTGTCGATTGCGGTCAATGGCCTGACCTTGGCGCTGGCAACTTTGGTGTCATTCGTTATCGTCATGATCGCGCAATACAGCGTGCAGTACCTGGATGGCGATCCGCAGCAGGCGCGCTTCTCGCGGCTCTTGGCCTTTACGGCGGGCTTCTTCCTCATCGTTGTCGTTGCTGGCAATCTGGGCCTCTTCACTTTGGGGATCATCGCTACCGGCTTCAGCTTGCACCAGTTGCTGAAGTTCTACAGCGAGCGCCCGAAGGCGATCATGGCCGCGCACAAGAAGTCCATCTTCAGCCGCAGTGCCGATCTGTGCTTGCTTGGGGCGACGGTCCTGGTGGGGCAAACAACGGGTAGCCTGCAATTTACGGACTTGCGTAGTGTGGCGGAGCAAAACGCGAACCTCCCCATGGGCCTGCAGATCGCCGCGTGGTTGATCGTGGCGGCGGTGATCCTGAAAAGTGCGCTCTTTCCCTTTCAGGGTTGGTTGATTCAGGTGATGGAAGCACCCACCCCGGTCTCGGCCTTGATGCACGCCGGTGTGGTCTACAGCGGCGCCATCGTCGCCCTGCGTTGTAGCCCGCTGTTGGTGCGTGTGCCCGATGCCTTGCTCTTTTTGGGTGCGGTGGGACTACTCACGGTGCTCATTGCCTCCCTGGTCATGACCACCCAAACCGCCATCAAGTCGGTCCTCGCGTGGTCGACGGCGGCACAGTTGGGCTTCATGTCCTTGGAGTTGGGGTTAGGTCTTTTTCCCTTGGCCCTCCTGCACCTTTTGGGGCACTCCCTGTATAAGGCGCATGCCTTTCTCTCGTCGGGCAGCATCACCGATCAGTTGCGCCAAGTACCGGCGGGCGGGAAGAAGATTCCGAGTATGGGAACCTGGAGTGTCGCGGTGCTGCTTGGAGTAGTCATCGCTGGCGGTGGAGCTTGGGCGCTCGGCGAAAACCCCCTGGCCGACCCGGTCTGGTTTGCCTTGATCGCCATCGTCGCGATCGCCTTGGCGCAGCTCTTGGTGAAAGGCTTGGGCTTTGACAACTGGAGTGATCGCTTGGGTGCCCTGGGGATCGCAGCACTCATGGGCGGGATCTATCTCCTGCTGCACAGCCTCTTCGTGTGGCTCTTTGGTCGCGATCTCGCCGCACCTTTGGAGGATACGAGTTTGGGTCAGCAAGTTTTTGTGTACGCCATTGCCGCCAGCTTCTTGCTCTTGAGCTGGTTGCAAGGACCGGGCCGCGCCCTGCTACCCCAGCGTCTGCAGCTCGCCCTCTACACCCATCTCTACAATGGATTGTATGTGGACTTTTGGGTCGAACAGTTTTCGCACCGCTTTTGGGCGGAGAAAGTGGGAGTGGAGTTACCGCGTAAAAACCTTGCGGTGGAGTCCTTGGAGTCCATCGCCCGTAACCGGGAAGTTCTGGATAATTCTGGAGGTGTGCAATGACGATCGAAATCCAAGCCACGACCCTTTGCGAGCAGGTTGCACGCCGTATCGCGCCGCTCTGGCCCTTGGATAGCTATGTCGCCGTCAACCCCTACTGGGGCTTTGCCGACCGCTCCTTTGCCGAGCTTGCAGCATACTTGCAAGGCACCGTGGGCGAGCGGGTGATCATGGATCGGCGTTGGTACGCCGAACAGGTGAGTAGCGGTAAGCTGTCTTTGGCAGACATCGTGCGTGCTGCCGAGGACCTGGGCCTCGGCGGTGACGAAGAAGACTGGCAGGCCTATCTGCAGACCGAAGCCGAGTCGCCCATGCGCTTGCCCCTCTTGCCGGAGCTCATGAATCGGCAGGGGCACGCCTCTATCTCGCAGTATGTGCTCGAGCAGATCAGCCACTTTTTGGCGGCCTACTACGATCGGGGTCAGGCCCTTTGGTCCCTGCCCAAAGACCCCAGCCAGGGACTCTTTGCGGCTTGGCGCCAGTACACCCTGCACGATCGCAGTCTCGGCCCCATGGGGTTGCGGCCCCTGCGTCGGCAACTCCTCGCCCTGTCAGGGGATGCCACCGCAGCACGGCGCTGGGCGCTGGCGACCCTGGAGCTACCGGAGGCAGCGGTAGAGGCCTATCTCTTGGTCCTGCTCAAGTCCATCGGTGGCTGGGCAAGCTGGTGTCGGTACCTGCTTTGGCAGGCCGAGCTCGAGGGCAAAAGCCAAGGGGATCTCCTCGATCTGCTCAGCATCCGCATGGTCTGGGAGGCTTTGCTGCGACAGCATGCGAAAGCGGCGGTGCTCGACTCCTGGCGGCGCCAAGTCCGCGGATGGGTATTCGACGACAAGCGCGCCGAGCAAGAAGACGCCCGCCGCGGCGAGGTCCTCTTGCGCGCCAGCGAGATCGCATACCGGCGGCAGCTTGCTGCCAGTCTGCGGCGGCAACCCTCGCGCCGCAGCCAGGCCAAGGGCACGCCACGGGTGCAGGCGGCGTTTTGTATCGACGTCCGCTCCGAGGTCTATCGGCGCCATTTGGAGAGTGTGTTTGGCGATTGCGAAACCATAGGATTTGCGGGCTTCTTTGGGGTGCTGCTCGAATACCAGCGTCAGGGTGACCGCGTCGCTCGCCCCCAAGCGCCGGTCTTGCTGCGCCCCCAAGTGCATGTGGAAGAAACCGGGCCAAAGGAGATCGTGGAACGTCGCTTCCGCCGCCTGCGACGCGGCGCCGAGTGGAAGCACTTCAAGCTCTCGGCCGCGTCTTGCTTTTCCTTTGTCGAAACCGCTGGCTTGAGCTACGTGGGCAAACTGCTGGCGGATAGTCTTGGCTGGCACCTTCCCTCCCCGCCGCCGGATGCGGCAGGGCTGGCTGCCGCCGAGCGCGCCCAGTTGCACTGCGTCTTGCCCGCCTCCCTCGGCATGGAGCAGCGGCTACAGATGGCGGCGTCGATCCTGACCGGGCTTGGCCTCAATCGCGGCATGGCAAAACTGGTGCTATTGGTGGGGCACGGCAGTTCGACCACCAATAACCCGCACCGTGCGGGCCTCGATTGCGGCGCCTGCGCCGGCCAGACGGGCGAGGTAAATGCCCGAGCCGCGGCGGATTTACTCAACGATCCGGCGGTACGCGAGGGGTTGCGCGCCCAAGGCTGGGAGATCGATTCCAGCGTGGTCTTTTTGCCGGCCCTGCACGACACCACCACCGATGCCGTGGAGATCCTCGCTGGCCTCGACGATCCTCGCCTCGACCCAGGACTGGTGCAGGAACTGCAGGAGGCCCTGCGCGAGGCAGCCAACCGCACCCGCTTGGAACGGGTTCTACGCCTGGAGCCGGAGCTACGCGACCCAGTTGCCGTGGCGCAGAATCTGCTGCAACGCGGACGGGATTGGTCTCAGGTACGGCCGGAGTGGGCCTTGGCCGGCAATGCCGCCTTCATTGCGGCGCCGCGTTGGCGTACCCGTGGGCGCAACCTCGCTGGCCGCGCCTTTCTGCACGATTACGACGCGACCAAAGACCCGGATTTTGCCGTACTCAAGCTCATCCTCACCGCGCCCTTGGTGGTAGCGAACTGGATCAACTTGCAGTACTACGCCTCGACGGTGGACAACCAGCGCCAAGGCTGCGGCAACAAGGTCTTGCACAACGTTGTGGGCGGTACCCTAGGGGTATTGGAAGGCAACGGCGGTGATTTGCGGGTGGGGCTGTCGGAACAGTCATTGCGCGACAGCGCCAGTGGTTTGCAGCATGAGCCGCTGCGCCTCTCGGCCTTGGTCGAGGCGCCCATCGAGGCGATGGACCGCATCATCGCCGAGGCTCCGGCCCTGCGGCAACTCGTCGACAACCGTTGGCTGAGTCTGCTGCAGATCCGTGCCGACGGCTCGCTGCTGGAGCGGCGCGGCGCCGGCGACTGGGTCGCCGTTTAAATAACCCCTGCCGCCGTCATGGCCCTCGGGACGGAAACCCGGGGGCCTTTTTCATTCCCTTGTTGTTCTGGCTGCAGAAGGTGAAAAGCTCTGCTACCCTCAAAGTGCGTCATTCACCACAGCAGGGGCCCCCAGCATGCACACCGAACATCAAGATTTGACCGTCGAATTCCCAGAATTGGCGGAACGTATTCATGCCCTCCAGTCCAGCAACGCGCATTTTGCCAAGCTCTTGGCCGAGTTTGATGCCCTTAGCGCCGAGATCGAACATATCGAGCGCAACGATGCGGCCTCGGGCAGCAGCTCTCTGGAGGCACTGAAAAAGCAGCGTCTCGCTCACAAAGACGAGCTCTATCGTATGCTGCAATCGACCAACTGACCCATTCCTCGCAACCAGGCTCAGTCATGCTCTACGTAGAACCCGATGCCGGAGTGCAACCCATCGTCCATATCATTCAAGACGCCCGGCGCCAGCTTCGGTGGTTGGGGTAAAGCAGCGCGAGACGCCGGTGAGGTTGCCGAAGATGGCGGACGGCTAGCCGTCGATCTCGCCGAGCATGGCCTGCGCCGCTAGGACGGCGGAGGCCCTGGGCGAGCTACTCGTCCTCCCCCGCCTGATAGGCTGCCAAGGGCGCATGGTGCGCCGCTGCCATCTGCTGCAGATAGGCCATGACCCGCTCATAGGATTTCTCGCCCTTGCTGGCGATCCACTCCTGCTTCATCTGCTCCGGCCCCGGCACCTTAAGCAGGGTGGTGGGACTGTAGCTAACGTCCTTGGCCGGCGGCGGGAGCTGGCTGCCGAGGCTATCCTGATGACGTCGGAACCAGGCGCCGCTCAGGGAGTGCCCCGCCATACCCGCCTCGCGGCGTAGGAGTTTGCTGTCGGTACACTGTCCCGGGTTGAAAGCGAGGGGTACCTGGATGGGGGTAGGCTGGGGAGTAGGTGCAAAATCCGGGTGATCGGTCCAAATGCCGCTGAAAACACTGGCATTTTGGTCCCATTGTGACATCGGCGGTAGGCCAAAAATCGCTTCCGTGGTCTTCAGGATGTTTACCTGTGAGTAGAGATTGGTCTCGAGAAAACCCCGCTTTACCCACGGCCCCATGGCCAAGGCAAAAGTGCGATGGGCGTTGATATGATCGGCCCCAGACTGGGCATCGTCCTCAGTGAGAAAGACCACCATGTGCTTCCATTCTGGCGTGGTCGAGAGGTAATGAATGAACTTGGCCGTGGCGTAGTCGTTGTTGGCGACGTAGTAATCGGGGGTGTAGTAGCAGGGTGTACGTCCTGCGGTGTGATCGTCCGGCAGCCAGATATAGATGAACCGCGGAAATTTGGCGCCAGGGTGCGCCTTGAGCCAGTTCTCGGCAAGTTGCTCGCGCTGGGTATCCAAAAGCATCCGGTCCCAGCCCGGAAAGTCCGTGGCCAAATGCTTCTGCATGGCTGGCGAGATATTGCCCGCCTGGGAACGCGACACGAACTCGCCAAAATCCTCAAAGGAAACGTGGTGCTCCAGCAGGTCGTTGAACAAAAAGAGACGCTGCGGGTAGCTGATCCAAGGATTACTCCATTTGCCCAGCGCCAAAAGGTTCTTGTAGATGGCATACGGGTCATCGGAACTGGGATGAAAATCGGGCTTACCCGGCTCACCGACGGGAATGAGGGGTTGCGTCCAGCCGGGATTACCCACCAGCCCCCGTCCCGAGTAGTACATGGGCCAGGTGCGCTGTACGAAATCGGAATCCGAGGCCGCCGTCGTCCACTGGTGCCCCTGGGCGGTGACCTCGCCATCGGCCATGAAGTTCACAAAGAGACTATACCGACTCGCCAGGGCATAGAGATTGGGCAGCTCCTTCGGGCCATAGAGATCGAGCTTGGGATCGGCCCAAACCCCGGCAGGCTGGTAGTCGCCCAAGTCTTCGTCGAAGGTCTTGTTCTCGCGCAAAATGAAGACCACATAGCGGATATGCTTGCGCAAGAAAGCGGTGGTCTTGGCATCCTCCGCTTGGCGCGCAGCTTGTTGCTGGGGGCTGAAGCCGTCATTGTGCAGGGCGGCAGCGGTCCACTGGGGGAGCTTGGTATCGAGCTCAGCAAGGGGAATCTTCTGTAGCAGACCGTCCATCATCGTCCCCACCCATTGGTGCTGCACATTGGGGCCGGTACCCAGGCCCTTGGCAGCCACCACATAGAGGGCATCTTGGGTAGCCGTCATGCCGGTGGGGTACCAACCGGTGGGGATCAGGCCCAAGGCCTTGCCGCTGGCGAGGTCGTAGACGGCGACATCGTTATTACCGGCATTGGCGACAAAGAGCTTGCCTTGGGCGATGGCGAGGGCATTGGGATAGGATCCGGGCGGGGCGTCGGGGTAGGGGCTGTCGTTGAGCACCCCCTTGAGCTGCAGACTGCGGCTGTCTACCTCCGCCACTTGGTCGACATTGGCGAGGGCGACGTACACGTCCGGGCCTTGCGGCGCGGCGACCAGGGCGGTGGGATGGACGCCAGCAGCATAATGATCCGGGCCGGTCTGCGGGCCCACGGCTACCGTCCCTAGCAGCCGAAAGGATTCGGGATCCAGCACCGCGACGGCATCCGCCCCCCAGAGGCTGACCACCAGGCGCTTACCACCATCCGCCAGGGTAAGAGCGAAGGGATAGGGGCCAACATTCAGATATTCGGTCTTGCCGGTCTGGAGATCGATGCGGGCAATGCTGTTGCTGAGCATCCCCGTTACAAAGAGATGCCGCTGCTGCGGCCCAAGAACAACGGCATCCGGATAAAAAAGACGCGGCTCGTTAGCGCGATGCTCGCCTTGGTAGTAATAGGGATATTGGTCCTTGGGGAAAGGCTGCCACGCCAGAGGGTAGCGGCGCAACACTTCCACCTTGCCGTCGTGGTAGCGGAATTGCACCACATCGTTGGTGGCGCCGCCCGCGGTAAAGAAGGTGTCGTTGGGGCCTGGAGTAATGCCCTGATAAAAGCTCTGGTGACCAATCGGGGTAGAGTCCTTGACCGATGCCTCGCCCTTCTCTTCCGGCTCTTTCTTATAAGCCGCCACTTGCGCCACGGGCTGCAGGCTATGCGCGTTGTAGAGGGTGACGGTCTGCGCCGCCGTGGCACCATTGGCAAGCACTGCCAGTGTGTTCTTCGCCAACGGAATGACGTTGGTAGCCAAGTTGGGAGTGCCGTTGACCGTTCCTACCGGCGACACGATCCGCCCGGTGGGCAGTACGTGGGTAACCCAGTCGCGATTGGCGGCATTCACTGTCACCGGTGCCAGCAAGTCACGGTTGTCACGCGCCGGGATCACTGGCGCAGCCGCAATCCCGCCAGCATTGTCATAAACCGGCACTACTGGCGAGGCGAAAACGACAGGTATTGCAGCCAGCGAGCCAAAGGCAGCAAGTACCGAATACGCGAGAAAATTACGAGAAAACGGCATAGGATTGCGTCCCTTTCATACGGTGGCAGTCCACCTGAATTTCTGCGACCCTATCACAGAAATGTTACGGTATGATGAACATGAGCCTTTCACCCCCTAATCCTCCTTGCCTGCAGGAATTACCCGAACGCTGGCCAGCGGAGTGGGAGCGGGTCGCTGAGGCTATCCAAAGTCTGCGAGAGAGTGCCGGCGAAGCCGCGGATACGCTACCCAAGAGCTCGGAGCAGGAAGCGCGCCTGCGGCGTTTGCTCTTTGCGAGCCTCTATGCCCGGCAGCAACTGACGCAACACCCGGAGTATTTGGGCCTGCTGCTTGCTGGTTTGGCTGCCTCGCCTCCCGGCAAGGAGACGTCCGAGGAGGAATTCCTCGCGGACCTGCGCCGCTATCGGCAGCAGCGCATGCTGCAGATTCTTTGGCATGACCTTTCTGGACCCGAGGCCCTCGACGGCACCCTCAGCGCCCTCAGCCGTCTTGCCGAGGAGACGCTGCAATGGGCCCTCGACTATGGCGCTCGCCGCATGGCACAGCGGCACGGCGTAGCCCGCGACGAGCTAGGCCAGCCGGTGCCTTTTGCCGTCATCGGCATGGGTAAGCTTGGCGGCGTAGAGCTCAATCTCTCCTCGGACATCGATTTGCTCTTTCTTTACGGGGCGACCGGCGAGAGCGATGGCCCCCTTCCCCTCGACAACGCTACCTATTTTCAGCGCCTTGGCCAGTGGCTGATCCGCGCCCTCGCCGAAAATCGGCCGGAAGGATTTATTTTTCGTGTCGACATGCGCCTACGCCCCTTTGGCGATGCCGGCCCCCTCTGCGTTACCGGCGATGCCCTAGAGCAGTATTACCATCGACACGGCCGCAGTTGGGAGCGCTACGCCCTGCTCAAGGCGCGCGCAGTGGCCGGTGATCTCGCCTTCGGCAGCGCCGTCCTCGCGCGTCTACAGCCCTTTCTCTACCGACGCTATCTCGATTTTACCGCCCTTGCCGGTCTGCGCCGCGTCAAGGCGCTGATGGACGCCGAACAGGGCCGCGCCAGCCAAGACATCAAAAAGGGCTTCGGCGGCATCCGCGAGATCGAATTCATTGTGCAGTCGTTACAATTGATCCACGGCGGTCGTCTACCGCAGCTGCGCCAACGTAATACCCTGCAAGCCCTGGAACAAATTGCCGCGGCGGGATTGCTGCAAGAAGACGCCATAACGACTCTGCGGCAAAACTACCGTTTCTGGCGGCGGGTAGAGCATGCCCTGCAGATGATTGACGATCGCCAGACCCAGACCCTCCCCAGCGATCCCCTGGGCTGGATGCGCCTGAGCTGCGCCCTGGGTGGAGAGACGCCGGCCATTTTGCAAGAGAGGATTGCGAGCGGACGAGCAGCGGTCCATGCCTTGTACCTTGCCATCCTCCCTGCCCAGCCCGAGGGCGACGAAGAAGACATCGCCAATCTGGTTTGGCTGGCGGCCCGCCATGCCCTCGACGACGCCGCCCCCGAGGCTTGGCAGCAGTTGCTGGCCGCCGACCCGGAATCGACGGCATGGCAGGAACTCCGACGCTTCGCCCGCAGCCGCCGGGTCTTGCAGCTCTCCCAGCGCGGGCAGGCTCGACTGGATGCCCTCCTACCCGCCGTCTTGCGCCGCCTTACCCAATCCGGCGCGCCAGCCATTCTCCTGCATCGTCAGCTCGGCCTCCTCGATGCCCTACTCGGGCAACCGCAATATCTCGCCCTCCTTGCCGAAAATCCCCATTGGCTGGGGCGCCTGGAAGAACTCCTTGCCAGCCCTTGGCTGGCCCAGGAGCTTACCCGCTTTCCCACCCTGCTCGAAGACGTTCTCTGCCAACGCTCCTCGGCAGCGCGAGATTGGCCGCAGCTCTTCAGTACATCGGAGGACCAGGGGCGCGATTTGGAAGAACGCATGGACCTATTGCGTCGCTTCAAGAATACCGAGACCCTGCTGCTGGCCAGCGATTTTTGGGCGGAACGTAAAGAGATCGATAGCCTGCTGACGGACCTGAGCGAACTCGCGAGCTTTTGTTTGCAACGTGCTTTGCCCTGGGCGGTCGAGGCGATGCTCCAGCAGCACGGGCCTCTGCCGGGTTATCCAGAGCTCCCCTTTGCCATCATCGCCTACGGAAAATTGGGCGGTATGGAGATGGGGCTGGCCTCGGACCTCGATCTCGTCTTTTTGTACGATCTGCCGCCGGACCAGGAGAGCAGCGGGCGGATTCCGCTAACGGCGGGCGCTTGGTTTGCCCGCCTCGGGCAAAAGCTCATCCACATTCTCAGCGTCCTTACCCGCGCCGGCAATCTCTACGAAATCGATCTGCGCCTGCGTCCGAGCGGACAATCCGGCCCTCTGGTCAGCTCCCTCTCGGCCTTTAGCAAATATCAGCGCGAGTCGGCTTGGACCTGGGAACACCAAGCCCTCACCCGCGCCCGTTTCATTGCCGGCGACCCCAAACTCGGGCAGCGCTTTGTCGCGCTACGCGAGGAGATACTCTCCCAACGCCGCGATCCCATTACCCTTGCCGCCGAAATTGGTGCCATGCGCCAGCGTATCGCCCGAGAAAAACCCATCCCCTGCAATGCCTTTCATCTCAAACTGAGCCCTGGCGGCTTGGTGGATATCGAATTTCTCGTGCAGTTTGCTATTCTCTCTCTTTCTGCCGACAATTCCGCGCTGCTGCATTATCCTGGCACCCGTTCGGCCTTGCAGGCCATCGCTACCCTCGGCCTTTGGGAAGAGGGCGCGGTGAGCAGTCTGCTCACGGCTTGGCGTGCCCTGCGCGAAGCAGAAAACCGCTGCTGGCTGCGTCTCGAGCCCCCATTGCTCGAGCGCGGCCATGCACAATTCGCCGCTCTGCAGGATCTCGCCGGGCAGGTGCGGCAATGGACTTTACGACTGGGCCTGGGGCCCACTGAGGAGTGAGTGATGTCGATGGCAGATCGTGATGGATTCATTTGGTTCGATGGTCAGATGGTGCCCTGGCGCGAGGCGACGGTGCACGGTCTCACCCACAGTCTGCACTACGGTCTTGGCTGCTTTGAGGGCGAACGCGCCTATGCCACTGATCGCGGTGCGGCCATCTTCCGTCTGCCCGAACACACCAAGCGCCTCTTCAACAGTGCCAAAATCCTGCAAATGGACGCGCCCTTCACCCCGGAAGAAATCAACGCCGCCACCAAAGAGGTCATCCGCGCCAATGGCCTCGAATCTGCCTATATCCGGCCGCTCTTTTTCTATGGCGCCGAGGGCATGGGCTTGTCGGCACGCGGGCTCAAGGTCCATGCCCTCATCGCCGCCTGGCCCTGGGGCAGTTACTTGGGGCAGGAAGCCCTGGAGCGCGGCATTCGTGTCAAAATCAGTTCCTTCAGCCGGCACCATGTGAACATTCATCTCTGCAAAGCCAAGGCGAGCGGCAATTACATGAACTCCATGCTGGCGCATCGAGAAGCCCACCATGCCGGCTACGACGAAGCCCTGTTGCTCGATCGCGAGGGCTATGTTGCCGAGGGTTCTGGAGAAAACATCTTCATGGTCCGCGACGGTATCCTCTATACCCCGACCCTCACCAGCGCCCTCGAAGGCATCACCCGCGACACCATCCTGCGCTTTGCCCGTGATGCCGGTATTCCCATCGTCGAAAAACAGCTCACCCGCGACGAATTCTACATTGCCGACGAGGCCTTCTTTACCGGCACGGCGGCAGAGGTAACTCCCATCCGCGAGATCGATGACCGCAAGATTGGCAACGGCCGCCGCGGCCCCATCACCGAGGCGCTGCAACAACGCTATTTCGACACCGTTGCTGGCCGGCGCGACGACCACCCGGAGTGGCTGCACTATGTCGACTGACGCCCCCACCATCCATTGCTGTGCCCAGAGCTTCGTCGAGATCGACCCTAAGGAGCTTCCCCTTGCCTGCCCGCGCCCGGCGGGCGGGGTGTGGAACGGGCATCCGCGAGTCTTCCTCAAAATCGAAGAGACCGGCGAGGCACGTTGCCCCTACTGCGGCACCCTCTATGTGCTGCGCGGCGGTCCGCTGCAGCGCGGACACGGTCACTAGGCAACAGGCCTAAGCACCACCGCGCAACCAGCGCAGAAAGGCCTCCGGGCCCAAGTAACCTTCTTGCACCGCCGCCGTCCGACCATTTGCGTTTACGCGAATGAAGGCCGGTGGGCCGGCGAGATGATAGCGTGCCAGCAAGGCTTGGCTGGCAGCCCCGCTCGCAGTCACATCGACCCGGATCAGATCATAGCCGGCAAGGGCCTTGCGCACTGCCGGGTCACGGAAGGTGATCTGGTCCATCCGCGTGCACTCTACACACCACTGCGCCCAGTAATCGATGAGCACCGGCTTTCCCTGGGCGGCCCTGAGAGCGGCCTGGAGGGCGGCGGGGTTGTCCACCCGCGTAAAGGCGAGTTCCTCGGCACTTGCCGGCTGAGCCGTCGAGTACTGCGCGCTTGGCAAGGGATGCAGCGGATCCGACTGCCCCTGCAGGGCCCCGATTCCCATCACCAAGCCATAGGCGACCAGGGTTACTCCCAGGGCCTTGCGAAATAATCCCCAGCCTGCTGTTGCGGGCTCGAGAGCGCGCAGGTAGACACCGGAAAAGATCGCCAGCAAGGCCCACAGCAACAGGCTCATCGGACCTGGCAGTACCCGGCTCAAAAACCAAATCGCCACGCCGAGCATCAAGACGCCAAAGACGGCCTTGATCGCCTCCATCCATGGCCCTGCCTTGGGCAGCAGATGTCCCGCCGAAGTGCCAACCAGCAACAGCGGCATCCCCATACCCATACTCAGAGCAAAGAGTGCCAAGCCACCCAAAAAGACGTTTCCAGTTTGCGAAACAAAGAGCAGCCCGCCTGCCAAGGGCGCTGCCACACAAGGGCCAACGATCAGGGCCGAAAGAATTCCCAGCACAAAGCTACTGAGTAGATGTCCGCCCTTACCAACCCGCGACAGGCGAGTCTGTACGGCGCTCGGCATCTGTAGCTCGTAAAAACCGAACATCGACAGCGCCAAGAGCACAAAGATCAAAGCAAAGGCGCCGAGTACCCAGGGACTTTGAAAAAACGCTTGCAGATAGGCGCCGGTGAGCGCCGCGGCGATGCCGGCAATGGTATAAGTAAGCGCCATACCCAGGACATAGGCAAGGGAGAGACCAAAGGCACGACGGCGACTCGGGCGCTCCTTCTGGCCGACGATGATCCCCGAAAGGATGGGGATCATTGGAAACACGCAAGGGGTAAAGGCAAGCCCCAAGCCCGAAACAAAAAACAACAGCAGGGTCCAGGCAAAACGGTCCTGCAAGCCTTTTGCTAAATTTGCGGCGTTACTTTCGGGTGCCGGCGCCGCCACGCTCGCTGCTAGAGCGAGGGCATTCGTTGCTACCGGCGCACGATCAACCAAAGGCTCTGGGGTTAGAGAAACCTCGACGGTCTTTTGCTGCCGCGGGTAGCAAACCCCAGCGTTGGCACAGCCCTGAAAGGTGCTGGTAACGGCGATTTCTTTGGGAGCCGCACCCTGAATGGTGTAGGGAAGAAGGACGCGATTATCCCCCTCGAGCACCTGTACCTTGCCAAAGGCCGGGTCATCGAGCAATTTTCCTGGAGGCAAGTCGAGTTTCCCCATGTGCACATTGCTTGGCGCCAACTCCACATGCACCATGGAGCGATACAGGTGATATCCCGGCGCCACCTTCCATTGCAGGGCGAGCTTACCCTCGCCCACATTTTGCGCAGAAAAGGAAAAGGCCTGATCAGCAGGGAGAAACTGACTCGCCCAAACGCTGCCCGAAATCGTCCACAGTAGCGCCAGACAGACCAGCAGACCGTACCCCAGGGACTTCCGTCGCTCCCCCACAATTGCCGGCCAACCCTTTGCATCGTTTCGCATTTTTATGCCGCCCCCAGGAAAAAAGCTGTTTGTCCACCGCAGAATTAGCAAGACTCAGGCCGCAGCATGCCAGCTGACTAGCGGCCATCATAGCAAAAAGCCCTCGACGCAGCAGGGCAAGCCCGCCATCGCGCCGCGGTGCATAAGTTCACAAACCTTTGGCACTTCTTTGGCGAGGGAGGAGTGCCATGCAGGTTCAACATGTCGGGTACCGGATCCGGGGGTTTTACCGGGTAGC